>JAPLZO010000055.1 GCA_026394995.1 Candidatus Woesearchaeota archaeon
TGGACCCCACCATGAATCAGGAGCATATAAACCAGCAAGAGCTGTATGATAAGTTGTAGTAAACCCTTCATATAATACATCAGCATCCCAGACTACTATCCAACCATCATTAGCTGTAGTACTTACTTGTCTACTTAAAGATATATTAGATGGGCAAGCACCACCACAATTTACAGTCCCATTACAACCATTATCCCATGACCCACAAGTTTTACCTAAATCAGAACATGTTTTAGGTACACATTGATTTATACAATCTCCATTAGAACATGTTTGTCCTGCATTACAATTAACAATATTCCAATCTAAACATGCATCAGCGTCATACTGACCACATATTTGATAAGATGTAGTAGTATAACATTGTTTTAATCCAGTTGTTGTACAATCATTCACACAAGAAACAATACTTTCAACTTTACCTTCCCACATATATACTCTAAAAACTTTAGGACTAATCAAGCCTTTTTCTTGAGATACAAGAATACTCTTAGAATAGATGGATTTGTCTATTGGTAATGTTATATTCAATTCTTGTAAACAGCTAGTTGAAGTATCACACATTTCAAATTGATAATTATAACCAGAAGGAGAGTTTTTCTTAACTAAATTATCAATACATGGTCTATTATCTGAAACAATACAACTCCTATAAGTTGAATTATATAATATTTGATTGATTATAAATTCCTCTGCACTTGCAACACTTTGCGGTGTTGTTTCTTCTGGTAAATGTTGTTTAGGTGTAATTATATAAATAAAACCTAATATTATTAATATTGCAATAACAGCTTCTATTGTTTTTAAATAACCTTTTTTATTTACCATACTTCTAAGTGTACTATAACCGTCTTTAAAATACCATTTTCATCTAAAATAAAATCTCTCCATCTCCTTACAAAAACACTAGCACCTTCATCCTGTTGCCCTGTACTATAATCAGGATTAATATCATTTAAATTGTAATTCATATCATCTCTATTTAGTTTATAGATTCTAAAATCTTTACTTAAAGGGTAACTCCAGTTACCTTTTAAATCTCTTCTAACCAAATCAATAAATCTACTCTCAGATATTCCTACCAAAGTTTCAGTAGCTCCAAAATCAGCATAACAATTAGTTAATTCTAAATTTAATGTATATTTATCTAAAGGGAATTTAGTAGGGTGGTACAATAAAGAAAAATTATCACAAACATTACTACCTCCCATACAACCAGGTAAGGTTCTATATTCTCTTGTGAATTGTGTAGTACTATCATTAAATTCCCAAAATCCTCCTAATGTTATTCTGACTCTTGGGTAAGTTCCAAGTTGTAATCCTATTGTTGAACAATTGTAAACTAAAACAGGTGTTTTTTTAACAACCCAATAGGTTCCTTCGCTAAAATCATTTGTATCTCTAAGATTATTTTCTACTATATAGACTAAATTTTCAGCTGTATGTATCGGTTTTATTCCAGGTTTTATCAATACAAATAAAATGATTAAATAGACTATAAATAAACCAATACTAAAAACCCAATCAACATGCATAGCACCTTTTTTCATTATATACCACCTTTAGCTGTTGTAATTATTAATATTCCTACTGTCATTAGTATTAATGAATGTAATAAACCTTGTTTTATGGTCCCTTCAGAAAATTTACCTATCATTAGTCCTGTAAAAAAACCTTGTATCAATACCAAAACAAAAAAGACTCTATCTAATTGCTGTTGTGCCATTTTTTCTCCACCACTAGTTATACTACTAAACCCACCTAAACCCCCTTGTAAAGAACTACTAATTTCACCAAACTTTGGAAATAACCATAATTGTAATAATAACATAATGGCTATAAAAACAAAGAAAACAATATAACCTTGTACCATTTGAGAAAATGCACTTGATCTTCTTTCTTCTTTCATTTTTTTAACATTAACAACTGAATTGGTAACTGAATCTAGTACATCACCTATATCACCACCACTTTCTTCTGCTTCAATAACAATAGCAATAGATCTTTTTATTACACCATTTTCTGTATCATTAGCAAAAATATTAAAGGCTCTATGTATTGGTATCCCCCATTCTATCTGATTAGCTAATTTTTTTATGTAAGGGTTTAAAGCTCCATAATCTTCATTAGATACATTCAAAATAGATCTTGGTATTGAAATTCCTGATTTAACACTCTCCACTAAGTTCCTAACAAATTCTAAGAATTTCAATTCAATTTCTTTTTGTCTTTTTTCTTCTTTAAGATAATCTAACCAAAATTGTAACCATGCAATACTTATACATAAAACAATTCCAGGCCAAAACCATCTTTTACTAAAAAATAGTAGATAATCTATACCAAACAGCACTAAAGCTACTAAAATTCCAATCAAATATTTTGCTTTAAATTCTATTTTCATTTTATGTCTTAGGCTGAACTATGTTCAAAAATAATATAAATGCTGCATTCAAAAATGGTATTACAAAATATGTACCCATTGTAGATAAAGTTTGAACACTTAAACCTCCAATTTTACCACCCAAACTGTTTATAATTGCTAAAGTTACCATAAATAATAACGGAGCTGCTATTAAAATCGCTGTATACATATCTGAATATGTAGATAGCATTTCCACATATTTTTCCCTTTCAAGTTTATAAGTTAGCATAGCATCATCAGCTTTCTCTTTTAAATAAGATTTTAAGTTACCTCCACTTTCTATAGTTGCAACAATTCCATTTAATAGTTCACCAAATTCCTTTAGTGGTGTTGTAATAGCAACAGTTTTTAATGCAGTAGACAAATCATAACCAAATAAATTGACATAATTAACAATTTTTTTAACTTCACTTTCTATCCCTTTATACTCACCAGAACTTAAAATTAAATTAAACATAACAATGGGTTGAGCTCCAGAACCTGCAACAGCAGACATATGAATTATCATAAAAGGTAAATCATTTTTTATTGCTGTCCTTCTAGAACTAACAACTGTTGATGGATACATATAAAAAACAAAAAATGTTAAAACTCCAATTAAAATACTTAAACCAATTGATCTAATAAAAATATTTGTTAATGATGATCCTCTTAAGAAAAATAGTATAAACAAAAAAATAAATGATATAATCGTACTTAATAATGTACTCATAAAAATCATACTAACATAAGTTTTAGATAAAACCTTAATATCTGATGATCTCAAAGAAATATAAATGTTCTCGAAGTATTTAGGGTATTTTTTAGTTATTTTTAAAGTAAAATTTTCAAAGAAAAGATTGGATATTTTACCATATCTACTAGCTTCATATATTGTATAATCAGGTATCTTAATTTCTTTTATTTTCTTGGTTTTGGTTATTTTCTTTAGATAATCTTTTTCCAAATTTAATTCTTTGAGATAAGTTTCTTTTTCTAATTTGCTTTTTTTATCAATAGCAGCATTTTTCTTAACATCAAAAGAATCTATTATTTCTTGATTCAAGGTTTCAATTTGATTTAATAGTTGATCTATATAGTTATCATAAAAATCAATTTGTTCTTTCTCAGTTTTACCTTTTAAGATATTCTTTAATAAAACTTTATTACCTTTAGCTTTTTTAACAGAATCTAAAAAGTTAATTTTATAATTTTTATAAATCTCAATTTCTTCTATTAAAGATAAATTTTTTTTTACTTTTTCTTTTAATTCACTCATTTTTTAGATTTTTCTTCTAAAATTAAATTTTTAATATTATTACCTAGTTTTATAATTTGATTTTTCACATCATTAGCTTTCTTATCTTTTTTTTGTGTTAACTCATCATACTTATCTACTAATTCAAGAATTGTATTAACATTTTGTTTTATTAGTTCAATTGTCATTGTATAATTCCAAATCTTTTTAGCACAATATGTGGTGCTTTATAATATTCATTTATTATATCATGAACTTCTTTATAACCCGAAATTCCTTTTCTATACATTCTCATCAAAAGTTCAGTTCTAACTCTAAACTCTCGATACAATTCTTGTTTTAATAAACCATGCTGCAAAACTATCTTATCAAAAACTCTAGAGTCTGATTTAAAGAAAAATTTATCTTTTCTAGGATCCCATATAAATGGTTTATTTTCAATAGTCTCACCAATATTTTCTTCTACTCTTAATATTTCAACAACCTCTTTAACTCTTCTAACTATAGTATCTTTTAACTTTACTGTTGTCATAACACAAACAATATCTAATGAATCAACTAAAGCTGGTGATAAATTTATTGGTGGAGTTTCTAATCTTCTAACCATGGTTGGTACATCTTCTGCATGCATAGTTCCTAAACTAGGATGACCAGAAGCCATACCTTGAAACAAAACAAATGCTTCTACACCTCTAACTTCTCCAACAATTA
>JAPLZO010000049.1 GCA_026394995.1 Candidatus Woesearchaeota archaeon
TTAACATTTTAGAGGAATCTAAAACTAAGTTAAAATTTGAATTAAAAGATGAGTCCCACACATTTTGTAATATCCTAAGAAAAGAGCTTTGGGAAGATTCATCTGTAAAACTAGCAGGTTATAATATACCGCATTCTTTAATAGGCACCCCTATTTTTATAATTGAAACAACAAATGCTAGCCCTAAGAAAACATTGTTATCAGCTATATCTAGATTACAAAAGAAAAATAAAGATTTTAAAGAAAAAATTAAAAAATTAAAATGAATATTGAAGATGGCAAATCCTTAGTAAAATTAGCTCGACATTGTCTATTTTCTAACAAATTTAATATCCCAAAAATAACTGAAAAAAGAGGAGTTTTTGTAACAATTAACACAGTAGATGGAAATTTAAGAGGATGTATAGGCTTTATAGAAACAGATTTACCTTTAAATCAATCTGTAATTAAAGCTGCCAAATATGCAGCTTTTTCAGATCCAAGATTTAGGCCAGTACACGAAAAAGAATTAGATGAATTATTATTTGAAGTTTCTATATTAACAAAACCCAAATTAGTAAAAGTAAAATCATGTAAAGAATATCTCAAAAAAATCAAAATAGGCAGAGATGGATTGATAGCACAAGCAGATAACTATAAAGGATTATTACTACCACAAGTAGCCTCTGAATATAAGTGGTGTGCAAAAGAGTTTTTAAATCAAACATGTATTAAAGCAGGATTATTGCCTGAAACATGGCTGCAAAAGTCCTGTAAGATATATTCATTTCAAGCACAAATTTTTAAAGAATTAACACCTAATGATACAATAATTGAGGAAAAATGAAATTTAAAGAATTATTAAAAAAAACCTGGAATTTTATATGGCATGATGACTCATTATTATCATGGATTATTAATGTTGTATTAGCATTTATCTTAGTTAAATTCATAATTTACCCAGGTTTTGGTTTGTTATTATCTACAAATTATCCAATTGTAGCAGTAGTTTCTTGTAGTATGGAACATAATGTTCAACCAGATTGTAGCCTTAGTCATCTAAATTTTGATGAATGGTGGAGTACTCGTGGTGAATGGTATACAAATAAAGATTTTACTAAAGAACAATTTAAAAATTTTAACTTTAATAATGGATTCAATAAAGGAGATATAATGATACTTCAGGGTATCCAACCGAAAAATATTAAAATAGGAGATATTCTAGTTTACCAGTCACAAATATACCCCAACCCAATAATACATCGAGTTGTTAAAATAACACAAAAAAATTCAATGTATTATTTTACAACCAAAGGTGACAATAATCAAGACCCAGATCCTTGGGAAATTAGTGAACAACAAATTAAAAGCACAGGAAAAGCAATTATCAAAATTCCTTATCTTGGTTGGGTTAAGATTTGGTTTACAAATTTAATAGGTGCAATAAAATGATGTTTTGTCCAAAATGTGGTAATATACTTCTGCCTAAAAAGGATAATAAAAAAGAATTATCTTGCTCATGTGGTTATTCTACAAAGAAAAAAGAAGATTTAATTTTAAAAGAAAAAGTTATCTCTCAAAAGAAAGATAAAATTGAAATAATAGACAAAAAAATAGAAACTTTACCAAAAGAGAAAGAAGAATGCCCAAAATGTGGCAAT
>JAPLZO010000008.1 GCA_026394995.1 Candidatus Woesearchaeota archaeon
AATTGCAAATACAATTTTGCAACAACATAAAAATGTAAAGACAGTTTTTAAAAAATATGGAGTTCATAAAGGGAAACATAGAACTCAAAATCTTAAATTTCTTGCTGGTATTAACACAAAAGAAACAATCTACAAGGAAAATAATGTTTTTATAAAACTAGATGTTGAAAAATGTTATTTTTCACCTCGTTTAAGCTCAGAAAGATTAAGAATATCAAAATTAGTCAAACCAAATGAATCTATTCTAGTTATGTTCTCAGGAGTAATGCCTTATGGTTTAACGATTTCTAAAAATACAAAAGCAAAAGAAATCTATGGCATTGAATTAAATAAAACAGCCCATAAATATGCTAAAGAAAATACACAATTAAATAAATTATTCAATATTGAATTATATCAAGGTGATATCAAAAAAGTTTTACCAAAGATAAATAAAAAATTTGATAGAATAATAATGCCTTTACCAAAAGGATCTCAAATATATTTAAATTTAGCATTAAAAAAATTAAAACCAAAAGGAACAATCCATTTATATCTATTTTCTAAAGACTCAGATTTTAACAAAATAATTAAACAATATTCAAAAAAATTTAAAAAAGTAAATTTAATCAAATGTGGTCAATATTCACCACATGTTTATAGAATTTGTTTAGACCTAAAAATTTAATTCTAATCTCTTTCTAATCTTAATTGCAGTAGGTGCTTCTCCACCATGCCAACTTACTTTAGGTTTAACTCTCATAGGATATATTCTTTCAGAATTATCATCCAATATAATTGCAGAACCTCTTAAATTAGGTAAATTATTCAAATAAGTTTGCAAATCACTTAGCAAATAGCTCTGCATCATTGAATTAAGAGCCTCTATATCTAATTTTGATGTTAATCTATGACTAATTACAATATCACTTTGTGTTAAAACATCTCTATGAATCTCACCAGGTTGTTGAGTTGCTAAAACTAATGTTATTCCAGGTTGTCTACCCTCTCTTAATAATTGTATTAATGTATCACTAGCAGCACTAGAACCATGTTTAGGCAAAAATTCATGGGCTTCATCTATCATTATCCACACTAAAGGGTTTTCTTGTTTCTCTTCTTCATAGAAATATTTTGTTTCAGCTTGGATAGCCTGTACTTCTTCTAATTTTCTTGCAGAAATTCTTTCATTTAACAATTTTTTACATATAATACTAATAACTAAACCTTTGATACTCCAATTTCCACCTACATTAGTATAACAACTAATGTCTATAATGCTAGTTTCACCAGGTTTTATTAGATCATTAATACTAGTACCATCTTTACTGAATAAACCCCAATTTTTAGCTGCAACAAATCTATTTTCAGTTGCATACTTAATCTCATTACTTGTTTTTGTGTCTTCTTTAATATAAGCTATAATATCTTCAATGCCATAATTAACTAATTCCTCATTAACCTGAGCTATAATTCTTTCAATTAATATTCCAATAGAATCTGTTAATTTAACTTCAAAAACAGCACACCAGTCACTTGCACTTAATTCAGATGGTTTAATTGAAAAAGAATAATCTGTTGGAATTCCCTCATCTACATATTGTTTAAAAAAACCAATTGGCGTATAAATGTTAACATCTAATGCTTCGGGTCTTAATCCCCATGATTCTAATAATTTTTCTTGTCTATCATTTGGGAATTTCATTGTCCAGAATATTCCCATTGTATCAAATATCAAAACAGATAAATTCTTTTTAACATTTTCAGGTAATTTAGACATTTCCTCAGATATGACAGATAATGAATATGACTTACCAGATCCACGTTTACCTGAAACCATTATAACATGAGATCTTAAAACATCTAAAAATATATTATTACTTAAAGAAGTGGTTTCACCCATTTTAACATAACCTTTACCTAAAAAAATAGTACCTTGTTCACCAAATCTTTTTTTATCAGCTTCATCTCTTCCTATAATAATATTATAAGCCATATTATTATTAAATTATTTACAATATTTAAACATTTGTATATAATTTAGATTCTAAAAATTTATAAACCTAAAAATCAATAATCCAAATATGATAAATCAGATAAAAACTGTCTTATTGCTAGGCTTACTAGCAGGAGTATTAATCTTAATAGGTGGCCTTATAGCAGGTACAACAGGTTTACTATATGGTTTAATATTTGCTATAATAATTAACTTTGTAACCTATTGGTTCTCAGATAAGATAGTTTTAGCAATGTATCGTGCTAAACCGATTACAAAAAAAGAAGCTCCAGTTTTATATGAAATAGTAGAAGAACTAACCAAAAAAGCAAATTTACCAATGCCTAAAATTTATATTATTCCTACTGATAATCCAAACGCTTTTGCAACTGGTCGTAATCCAAGTCATGCAGCAGTTGCTTGTACTCAAGGAATTTTAAAATTACTAAATAAAGAAGAGTTAAAAGGAGTATTAGCCCATGAATTATCTCATGTTAGAAATAGAGATATTTTAATATCAACAATAGCAGCAACATTAGCAGCTGTTATTTCTTACATAGCTTACATGGCTAGATTCGCAGCAATTTTTGGTTCTAATGATAGAGAAGGCTCTAATGTTCTAGAAATGTTAATATTATCAATATTAGCCCCAATAATAGCTTTAATAATTCAATTAGCAATTTCTAGATCTCGTGAATATCTAGCAGATGAATCAGGAGCTAAATTAATGAAAAATGGAAAACCATTAGCAAGTGCTTTATCAAAATTAGAAAAAGCTAGTAAATTATCTCCAATAAGATTTGGCTCACCAACAACATCTAGTTTGTTTATAGTAAATCCTTTCTCAGCAAGAGGTTTAACTAATTTATTCTCAACACATCCACCAATTGATGAAAGAATTCAAAGATTAAATTCTATGAAATTCTAATTAAAATATTCATTAAGGATGTTTAACAAGAAGTTCCTTTACAAAATAATTAAGAATTTTATCTTTACTATATAATTTTGCTTTTGGATTAAAATAATACTTACCTTTTTTCTCACTAATACATGTTAACTCTTTAATACGAGATTTTAATAAACCATTGTTAGTATCTCCTATAATTAGAAACCTACCTTCATTAGTATTACCATGCAAATCATAAATTTTATCAGATAACTCTTTAATATTAAGACCAGGATTCTTACGAATTGTATCAAATGCAATGAGTACTTGTGAAACTAGCATAAAAAAATTAAATTATTCTACTATATAATAATTTATTAACTATGATATATCTAATGAAATTCTAAAAATAAAATAATTGGATTTTATTTACTCTTTAGTTTTCTTGCTATTATAGAGAATACTGCACCAAGTGGAGGTACAAGAATTGCTTGCATACCTACCCACGCAATATATTGTTGTAAATTAGTTTTCACCACAAAGACCATATAAGGCGTTAATATTAAAGTCCAATAAAAAAAAGAAATTATAGCATCTTTTACAAATTGTTTTACAAATCTTATTTTTAACATTATTTAATTGATTTCATTTTAAAGTTTATAATTATTTTGTTTTTATTTATATCTAGAAATATATTAAAATAACTAATGCCATAGCAGTAATTATCCAATCAATCAAAATATATCTGAAATCTTTAAGATGAATTTGCCTTTTATTGTGCCATTTACCCAATCTACTTTTATAGATTGGAGGTATTACAACTAAAACCATATCAACGATTAATCCTCCAATAGCCCCAAAAATTATGCCTACCTGATTATTAATATGCAAATTTAGAATATAAATTAAAACACTAATAAGAACAATGTAATTTACAGTTACATAATACATTTTACTTTTTTGTGCTTTTGGCCAAAAATGAGGAATTTTATCTATAATCAAATGAAAAATTATTGCAAAAATAAAACCTAGAATTGGGTTACCAACTTTATACCCTATAGCAGCTCCTGTTGTTGCATGTGTTAAGTCATTCATTTTAGTGTTTATTTATCCATTCAACCTCTTCATTTTCTAAACCTAATTCTCTAGCTATATATTTATCTTTTTTAATAATAATTTTCATATAAGGCAAATCATTTTTAATAACTCTCTTTTTGCTAGTATGAGTTTTCTCAGCTATTTTTTCAGCAATTGCATTTCTCTTTAAATTTTGTTGTTTAGCTATCCATATTTTTAAAATTCTACTTGTTCTTTTATAATTAGTAGATCCATCATATGTCTCTTTTTTGGCTAATGCTACCCCGGTACTCAAAAACATTGACCTATAAACTAAAAATCTATAATATTGCCTTCTAATTATTCTACCATTAAAAACATCAGCTTTGCTTAATGCATCATAAGCTTTAGCTAAATCTTCTTTAACATATTCTTTAGGTATATTTTCATCCAACCACAAATTAAACTCATTCAAATCAATATTTAATTTATTAAAAGTTTTAAATATCAATTTTATATCTTTACTTTTAAAAATAACCTTTAAAACATTAAATACATTTTCATTAGTTTCTCTTTCATCTAATAATTCTAAATCTTTTTTATTAAGAACTTTATCTTGAGTTAACATTTGTAAATCATTTATAGCAGCTCTTGCATCACCATTAGCTCTTTTTGCTAATTCTTTCAAATATTCATCATCATATTTTATATCTTCTTTATCACAAATTATCTTTAATATATTAAAAATAGACAAATAACTTAATTTTTCAAATTCAATTAATCCCAAACTCTTTCTTAAACCAGAAAATTTAGCAGCCCATGGATCATTAGCAACTATAACTAAAGGATAACTTGTAATTTTTATCAAAGCTGCTAAAGCACTTAATCCTCCATAATCCTCTCTTCCAGCTATTCCTTCTAATTCATCAACCAAAATAATTTTATTTTCATAAAACAAACTTTTTTGTTTAATAGCTTGCCCTAAAATTCCTTCTATATTTTTTTTGTTTCTAAAATTACTGGCATTTATCTCTAATATTTCATAATTTAATTCATTAGCAATAACATAAACACTAGATGTTTTACCACAACCAACAGGACCATATACCAATGAACTTTTATTTTTTTGAATAGCTTGTTTTAATTTGGCTATAGCAGCATCTTGTCCTTGAATTTCAGATATTTTACTTGGTTTGTATTTGTCAGTAAATAACATTATTTAATAGTTAATTTCAAGATTTATAATAATTGCGTAGTAAGTTTTTTATAGTACTAATCAATCTTAATATCTAATGAAAAAATTAATTTTAATATTTTTAATAGTTTTAGCTATTTCTTTAGCAGGTTGCGGGCAAGAAAAAACATCTGAAAATTTACAAAATAATATTCAAAAAGATGCCAATGGAAGAGTTATTTGTAATGATCCTCCTTGTCTTGGTCAGTATTTCCCAACTTGCACTCCTACTAAATTAATGATGAAGTCTGAAGGTCAAAATATAGAAATTATTATTTATGGTTTTGAAAATGACAAGTGCCACTATTCTATGAAAATGAATGGAATAACTGCAGCAGACTGTTTTTTCAAGAAAGAGGATCTTAATAATAAAATCTTAAATCAGATGTTTGGAAATAAAGAAGGTCAAGATGCAATAATTGCAGAAGCTTGTAAAACTGCTTAAAATGAGAAAAAGTATTATTATCACAGATATAGTCTTCTATAATACTAAACTTCAATAAACATTATATATCATTAAGATAAATTACAAATCATGGATAAACCAGAAACAATAGATGAATTAATTGAACGTTTACCCGAAGTTATAGATAAACTTGAAAAAGTGGAAGGAGTAAAAGTTCTGGGTGTTGATAAAGTAAAAGGCAATTTTAAGATTGAAATGGCTGTTCCATATAAACAACCTCTTCTTTTTGTTGTAGAGAGTAAAAATGGTATGGAAGCAACTCTAAATTCTAAAAAAATACCAAAAATAACTCCACCTTCATATCTGCAAGTAGAAAAGATCTTATTATCCTATGATTATAATATAAATACTATTTATTAATCTTTAAATATATATTTATTAGATTCAAAAAATTTTTTAACGCTTTCAAAATCAGGTGGTACTAACTCATCTCTTTTAACTTTACGAACTCGACCAATATATCTACCAGTTTGATTTATCTTAAAATACTCTATAGGTAAT
>JAPLZO010000013.1 GCA_026394995.1 Candidatus Woesearchaeota archaeon
TTAGATTCCTCTAGAATGTTGATTTCCATAGTACAACATGAAAATCCTTATTTTTTAAATCTTTCTATTTTCCAGAAACCAACCTTGACATAGTGGACCTTTTTAGTGTGAAAGAAAAAGCTTCTTTTTAATGGAAAATTAAAGACTATTAAATTTTTAACTTTGAAACCATTTTCTTGTGTTAGCCTTTCTATAAATTCTTTAGATTCAATTTTGTGAAAGGTGTATATTATATTTGAATTCTCCATAGCAACCAGCAAGAATAGTTTATCTGCATGGGTGTTTTTAACACCAAAAGGTGGGTTTTGTATTATAACATCAACTTTTTTATTAAAATCTTTAATATTTTTGTTTATAAAAGTAGCATTAAATTTTTTGTTTAGTTGTTTTTCTATAAATTTTAAATTTTGTTTAGCTATGTCTAATATTTTTTTATCTACATCCAAAAAAATAACTTTTTTTGCACCAAGAATTAATGAACCAATACCAAATATACCATTACCACATCCTAAATCTGCTATGGTTTTGTTTTTTATATCTGATTGCATATAGGCAAACCATAATGCTTGAGAAGCAATTTCAGATTCAGTAGGATATTGTTCTAAGCTAATATCTTGTTTTTCAAATGTTTTTAATTTAGACAATAAAATTGCTAATTGTTTTTTATTCATTTTTAACTTTTAATAAATCACCAATAGTTAATTTTTCATCTCTAAAATTGATATTGGATAATTTTTTCTCTTCTTTGTATTCTTCAATTAATTTTATTTTTAGGAATTGTTCAATTTTTTTTGCTGTTTCTATAGATGGTTTTAAATGGCCTGATTCTATATTTTGAATTGTTGATTCTCTCTCGGCTATTGAATTTGCTAATTCTTTTTGTTTTAAATTTAATTTTTCACGAGCATTTTTTATTTTATCTGCATAATCTTGTACTATTACCTCTATTACTTCTGGATTTTTTTGAATTGATTTTGATTTAACTTTTACAAATTTTTCTTCTTTAATTTTAGGTTTTTCTAGAGTTATTACTTGACCATATTTTGCACATATATTACACACAGAAACCATAGAACCTTCTATTATAGCATCTACAAGTTTTGATTCACGGCCACATATATCACATTGCATTTTAGCAATTTGGATCTTTTGTTGTGTAATAAGTACAAATTACTTCTTTTAATTTTTCCTTTGTTGTTAAACTTTCAAATTTAGTATTCTCTATTATTGTAGTTGGTTCTTTGGTTATATTGTATGTTTCTTTTAATATACTTACCATCGGTTCATTTAGATTAGAATCTAATGAAAATATTAATAATTTGTCTTTGAAAGTGTCTTTTAAATATGTTAAAATAGTACCTTGAGTACTACAATCAGGGCATTGTGCATCATTTGTATAGAAGAATAAAACTGAAACTGTATCTTGTTTGCATAACTTTTTAGTTTGTTTAGATAATAACCAATATTTTAATTGTGCTAAAGTATATTCCCTTTTTAGATTTATGTACTCTATTTTGTTTTCAGAACCACTCATAAAATTTTCCAGTTTTATTCTTAAATTTTCTAAATTATTTATATTCTCTTCAAGAGCTTTTGTAATTGCTGGGCAATTTTCATCTTTAAGTAAAGATGATATATACAAATATTGTAACTGTATACTATCATATTCTAATTTTTGTTGACTTGTTGCATCATTAACATAACTAATTCTAGCATCTGTTAAAATAAAACCTAATAATATACCAATACCAAATATTAGAATTGTAAATAATAAAGCTGTTAAGTGTCTCCTTTTATCTATAGATATTCTTACCATCTTTGTTTTTTACCTGTTAGTAATTGATATAAAACAATACACCAAATAAAAAAAACTAATAGTGGATAGATAAACAAATAATACAAAGGTGTTTTAAAACCTATCTCTGATATTTTTTCAATATTAAAATTAATAAAACTTAGATTATGTATACTTTTGTATATAGGTTTAAAGAAATAATAATAACCAATTATACTAAATACGATTATAGATAAAAAAGCTGATATTAATATCATTGGCATCTGTAATAAGCCAAATTCACCATATTTTCTATTAAATACCATATGTCTATAATTAATAACATTTGAAAAAGAGCCCTTGTACCATCTATTCCTTTGTTTATAAAATTGTTTCATATTTTGAGGTGTATTTGTATAAACATTTACATCTAATAATTGTATAATTTTATAATTACTTTTTTGTAATTTGAATGCCATTTCTAAATCTTCTGTTAGATTATGTTCATCAAAATACCCCACTTTGATTAGGATATCCTTTTTATAAAGAGCAAATGGTCCTGGTGTAACATGAACACAATCTATATTTGACATTAATTTTTTATAAAAAAATGTATTTGTATATTCAAACCATTGTAATCTTCTAATAAAATTAGATGAACCTTCAGCAACCTTTATTCTTGGTAAAACAGCTGCAACACTAGGATCATCAAAATGAGGTAACATTTTTAATAGAGCATCATTTTCTATAGTTGAATCTGCATCTAAACATACAAAAAATTCACCTTTGGATTTTCTTATAGCATGATTTAGAGCAGATCCTTTACCATGATTAGTTTGATTGATCAAATTTATTATAGAATGTTTCTTTGCAAGATCTAAAACTATATCTTTTGTTTTATCTGTTGAACCATCATTTACAACTAAAATTTCATATTTATCTTTAGGATAATTTAAGTTTAACAAAGAGTCTATTGTTTTTTTAATGGTTTTCTCCTCATTATAAGCTGGAACGGTTATAGAAATAAATGGAAAATATGTCAATGGTCCTTTTGCAAGATCTTTAGAGCCTTTCTCTAGAAATACAAGTAACCAAAATGTAATTAGGTATAAAGAGATGAAATAAGCTACCCATATAACTATGGTTGATATTTCCATTTTATTGTTTAAATGAAATATTCTTTTTAAATGTTTTGTATAAAAATATCATAAAAATAGCAGTTAAAGAACCTAGGGAATTAGATATCAAATCTTGCATTGTATTTATCCATGGATCCTGACCAATAATATTTGTATTATAGGCATAATTTGAAGTTCCAAAAGTAGGACCTGCTAAAGCTGCTGAATTAATGTCTGAAACATTGCTTAATATTGCACTATAATATTCAGATATTTCCATTAAAGCTCCTAATCCTAGTGATACTAAAAATA
The DNA here is from genome assembly GCA_026394995.1 of Candidatus Woesearchaeota archaeon. Classification (GTDB taxonomy): domain Archaea; phylum Nanobdellota; class Nanobdellia; order SCGC-AAA011-G17; family JAPLZO01; genus JAPLZO01. Next base: position 3,205 of record JAPLZO010000013.1, read on the forward strand.
CTAAAATAAATACTGTAATTGTTGGTAAATTAATTTTTTTATGATTTAAATAATTATAGGAAAATAAAGTAAAACCAAAAAAACCAAAAAAATGTGTTAATCTATCATATCCAAATAGTAATGGTGATTTGTAATAAAAACCAAAGGTACCTAAAGCATTTAATACTAGATCTGTACATAATAAAGAAAATATTAAAGGTGTTATGTAAGTTTTTTTAGATGTCAATAAAAATAAGGTTATTACAAATATGGTTATTATTATTTCTTTAAACCAGCCTGTTTTATTAATGTAAGAATGATATGCTAAGAGAACTAATATAATAATCGAAATTATATAGGGTATTATTAGTTTTTTATTCATCTTTTAGCTTAATTTGATTTAGAGTTTCTTTTAATAATTTATCATCTATATCAAAATAATCATAAAATTTGGGTGTTAATTTTAACATTCTTGTTCTACCAGATTTTTCTGATAAAATCAGGCCTTGTTCTTTTAAAATGTTAATATGGTCATATGCTTTATTACCACGAATTTTAATAACAATGGATTGTAAAACTGGTTGTTTATATGCTATAATTGCTAGTGTTTTTGTCGTTGGTGAATCTAACTCTTTAGTTGATATTAGTTTATTTGTTATTGAACCATATTCTTTCTTGATGTTTAGTTTATATTTATTATCTAATTCTTGAATCATTAGTGCAGAATCTTTTTCAGAATAGTCTTTTTTTAGTTGCTCTATTAATTCTTTGATATATCCAATTGAACCAATACCACAAGCTTTAGATATCTCTTCTAAATCCATAAATCTACCAGTTGTAAATAATACTGCTTCCACCTTTTTTTTATCTTCCATATTATTGTAGAATAGAACTAGATTTATAAATTTTTAGTACTAAATACATTTACCATTAGAGCATCTGTTAGGACACTCATACCACTTCATTTTTGGTTCATTATTTTCACAATATCTTTCTTTTAAAAAAGATGTATTCATGTAACATTCATCTTGATAGTATTTATCATTTTTACTTACTATACCAAATATATTATAATTTAAGCCATTATCTGTATCAGTACATTTTTCATTTAGAGCATTTCCAGTTATCCAGGGCCATACTATTTTCCCTGTTATATTAGTGGTTGAATTATTAAAAATAAAAACTAAGCCTAGAACTAAAATAACCAATAATAATATTTTTCTGTTATCTATTTTTATTTTCATATTCAAAAGTATAGAATAAGTTACTTAAATATTTATTGGGAATCTTAGAATAGCTGCTATTCCACCTAGATCCCTTAATTGTTGACCTTCTCTTGTATCTATAGAAATAATTTGTGTTATTGAGTTTGTTTTTTCTGCTTGTTCTTCATAAGATTCAATTAAATTTGCTTCTAGATTTTCTGATAATAGTAATATTTCGACTGCTCCCAATTGTAAAGCTTGTTCAACTTCTTTTTTACCATAAGCAACCTTTTCTGGAGTTTTTGCCAATAACTCAAAAAATCTATTCATTAATTCCTTTTCTTCTATTATTATTTCTTTAGCTAAAACCTCTTTAGATTTATCAACAAGGTTATGTAAACCAAAGGCATCTGTGTAAGTTATATCTTGTATTGCAATTATTTTTTTCCTTAATTCATTATTTAGATAATGAACAAATTCTTCTTTTGTTGGGCCAGGGCCACCAATAATTAATCCCTTTAAATTTGGTTTGTCTAAAAATTCTTTATTTGCATAGTCTGCAATTCTTTTAAAAAATTCTTTTGCTGCGCCTTCTCTTAATCTTTCAAATCTTTGAGAAGATTGACCACCAGCTCTAGTTTTACCAGGAACTGCTGATGTTAGTTCATCTAAAACAGTAATACTGGTACCTTTTAATAAACCTAATGCTGCTTCTCTTCTATCGATAACAATCAAACCATATATTTCTTTAACTTCTAACATCTCTTTTAAATAATCAAGAATAAATGTTTGGTCACATCGATAAAGTCTCATTCGTAATGGTTCTGGTGGTTCTATTGACCAGATTTTAAGATCAACTTTACCTTCTTGAGCTGCAACATTTCCTGCAAATATTGCTAAACCATTTGTTGGAGTTCTTTTAAATAATCTTAGATGTCTAATTGTTTTTTCTAAAGAATCGATAACATTATTTCTTGTTTTAGCATCTTTTATATTGGATGCTGTTCCTTGTTCTTGTTGTAAATGATTAATTATTTTGTTTAGGTCATAATCTGCTGGCACATAAACAGAAACTAATTCTGTATGTCGACCTCTTATAGACTCTAATTCAGAAATAAATTTCCTTAATTTTTGTTTTTCTTTTGTATTTAAAGACATAGTTCAATATTAAAATTACCTATTTTTATTTCTTTAGCTTTTGTAGCAGCTTTTAAATCTTGTAAAACTGGTTTTAAAATTTGCATTTGTTTTTTATCTAAAGTTAAGATTACTTCTTCTTTTAGAGATTTTTGTTTTTGTGTTTTAAATTGTCTAACTTTTGTAAGTATTTCTATAAATAAATCTCCAATTTTTTCTGCTTTCTTGTTTTCTATTTTTAGATTGGGCCATTCTGAAATATGAATTGATTTTTGTTTTTCATATTTTACAAAATAATCTTGATATATTTCTTCTGTAATAAATGGCATTATTGGAGCAACTAATTTTAATATATTCAATAAAGTTGTATAAATTGTATATTGCGCAGATAGTTTTGCATTTTTATTATAATTATTTGGATTGTAGAATCTATCTTTTACAATTTCTAAATAATTATCACAAAAAATATGCCAAAAGAAATTCTCTGTTTCTGTTTTTGGTTTGAAAAAATCATAATTATTAAATGAATTAGTTGAATTTTTTATTAATTTAGATAATTTTGTTAGCATCCATAAGTCTAATATTTCTAATTTTGGTTTATTTCCTTTGTAATCTTGTAAATGAGATATGGAGAACTTAGAAGCATTCCATAATTTTATGATCATTTTTTTACCAGAAACTAAATCTTTTTCTTGGTATGGAAGATCTTCGCCTAGTTTAGAACCTGCTGCCCAGAATCTTAGTGCATCTGATCCATATTCATTTGTAATATCTTGAGGTTCAATAACATTACCTTTTGATTTTGACATTTTTTTACGTTCAGGATCTAAAACAAAACCAGATATCATTACATCTTGCCATGGGTTTATTTTATTATGAAGTTGAGATTTAACAACTGTTGTAAACAACCAAAATGTTATGATATCATGAGCTTGTGGTCTTAGATTCATTGGATATAATTTTTTATATAAGTTTGGAAATAGAGAGGCTGCTATTTGTGGTGTCAATGAAGAAGTTGTCCAAGTATCTAAAACATCTTTTTCTGGAATAAACTCTGAATTACCACATTTAGGACATTTTTTGATTTTAGGTTTATCTTTTATTGGATCTATGGGTAAATCTTTTTCATCTGCTAAAATGATATATTCACATTTTGAACAATACCAAACTGGAAATGGAATTCCAAAAAACCTTTGTCTAGAAATTAACCAATCCCATTGTAAACCATTAACCCAATGTTCATATCTAGAAAACATATGTTTAGGGTTCCAATTTAATTTTTTACCCCATTTTAACATATCTTTTTTTAAATCTAGATATTTGATAAACCATTGTTTTGATTCTACAAACTCAATTTCAGTACCACATCTTTCATGTACATTAACAATATGTGTAATTGGTTTTTGTGAAATTAATAAATTTTCATTTTTTAAATCTTCAATGATTTCTTTTCTTGCTTGTTTTATGGACATGCCTTCATATTTTCCTGTTAAAGAAGTCATTTTTCCATCTTTTGTAATTGCATTTCTTATTGGTAGATTATATGCACGTTGCCATTCCATATCAGTTTGATCCCCAAAAGTACAACACATTACAATACCTGTACCTTTATTTGGATCTGCACGAGTATCGGGCATTATTGGAACATATAGATTAAATAAAGGAACCTTTGCTTTTTTTCCATTATATTTTTTATATCTATCATCAGAAGGATGATAAAAAATAGCAACACAAGCTGGTAATAATTCAGGTCTTGTAGTAGAAATAATTAAATCTTCGTTATCAACTTTGAAAACAATATCATTGAAATAAGAAGCTATTTCTTTATCTTTACATTCTTGTTGTGATATACCTGTTTGACATTCAGGACACCACATAGCAGGGGCATTTTTTCGATATTCTCTATTAATTTTATATAAATCTATAAATGATTTTTGAGAAATTTTTTGACAATGTTTATCAATGGTTGTATAATAAATAGAAAAATCACAGCTTGTTCCAATTCTTTTCCAATCTTCTATATATTTAGGCCTTACATTTTCTAGGGTTTTTAGGCATAAATTAATGAAGTCTTGACGATCCATTTGAGAAGCTTTAACATTCTTTAAATTTTCAATTAATCTTTCTGTTGCTAATCCATTATCATCAGTTCCAAATGGATAAAAAATATTTTTTTGTTGCATTCTATAATATCTTACAATAAAATCTTGTTGAGCATAAGAAAAAGCATGACCTAGATGCATTTTACCAGAAACTGTTGGTGGTGGTGTATCTATTGAAAATATTGGTTTTTTACTTTTAGGATCAAATTTGTATATTTTGTTCTTTTCCCAAAATTGTTGTATTTTTTGTTCTGATATTTTAAAATCATAATTTTCTTGCATGTATTAAAACTATTAAAGATACTTTATATAAATTTCTATTAAAAGGATGGGCAAAGGGGGATTTGAACCCCCGACACCACGGTCTTCAGCCGTGTCTAAGACTTACCCTTAAAAGAGTATGTGCTCTCCCAGGCTGAGCTACTTGCCCATAAATTGATTAATTAAGAAGTGAGTATATTTTTAAAACTTTTGATAAGCTTTAATAGAAATATTTATTAATATCAAAATTTTCAAATTAGAAGAGGTGTTTATATGAAGAGTAAAAAAAGAGGTGCAATTGAGCTTTCTATGACTACAATTATTGTAGTTATTATGGGTATTACATTGCTAACTTTAGGTTTAAGATGGGTTTATGGTATTTTTGGTGATATTGAGAAACAAAGAACTCAAATGAATGATGCCATGGATAAACAAATAAGAGATATGTTCGGTGAAAGTGATAAACCATTAAATTTACTCATGACTTCTATAAGCATTGAACAAGGTAAATCATATGATTTAGGTATCGCAATAAGAAATACGGGTAATAATGATGGGCAACATTTTAGTTATGATATTACTGTAGATCAGATTCCGTCTAATGCGAATGTTAACTCTGTTAAGAATTGGTTTATATACAGTAAAAATAAAGAATTTACTTTAAATTCTGGACAAATTCAAAGTGATTTAGTTTCAATAAATGTACCTAAAACAGGAGCTCCTTTAGGAACTTATAGAGTAACTATTAAATTAACTTGCAGAGAAGATAATAACTTAAATTATGAACAACCATTAATAATAAGAATTATTTAAACAAAATTTAAATACTATTTCTTTTTTTATTAATCTATGAAGATATATAACACATTAACAAGAAAGAAAGAAGAATTTAAACCTATTAACGATAAGCAAGTTGGTATATATTCCTGTGGACCAACTGCTTATTGGTATCAACATATAGGTAATTTAAGGTCTTATATATTAGCTGATATTTTGAAAAAAGTTTTAATTTATAATAAATATAAAGTTAAACATGTAATTAATGTTACTGATGTTGGACATTTAACAAGTGATGCTGATACTGGAGAAGATAAAATAGAAAAAGCTGCTGCAAAAGAAGGAAAAAAAGCAGAAGATATTGTTAATTTTTATTGGAAAGTTTTTAGAGAGGATTTTAAAAAGTTAAATATCAATGAACCAAATATATGGTGTAAAGCTACTGAACATATTAAAGAACAAATTGAATTGATAAAAAAATTAGAAAAAAAAGAGTTTACATATGAAACGACTGATGGAATTTACTATGATACAAGTAAATTCAAAGATTATTGTAAATTAGGAAGGTTAAATATAGAGGGTTTAGAAGCTGGAAAAAGAATTGAAATGCGAGAAAAGAGAAATGTAACTGATTTTGCTTTGTGGAAATTTTCTGAAAAACCTGGATTAAGACAACAAGAATGGGATCCTAAGAAATATGGAGCAAATTTTCAAGTTGGCTTCCCTGG
>JAPLZO010000028.1 GCA_026394995.1 Candidatus Woesearchaeota archaeon
ATATTCTCTATATTTCCAGAAACACTTTTTTGAGTATCAGCTAAATTACTATTTGTAATATCTCTGATATTACTAATATTAGTCAATTTAGAGTTAGCCTCAGCAGTTTGATTTCTAGCTGCATCAATTAAGTCTTTTAAATGAGTAAATACAGTAGTACTTAAATTATTAGCAGATTGTATATCATGTATTTTATTTTCTATAGCAGCAAAATCAATACTAATTGTAGAAACATCTATTTTACTTAATTCTTGAGCAGTTTTACTAATATCTTCGCTAACTTTTTGATTATTACTAGATAAACTATTTACAATATCACTATTACCACTAATTTCACTATTAGTTTTATCTAAAACATCTAAAATTACATTAGTTAATTCTAAACTAACTTGTTCAGATCTTACAGAAACTCCTTGTGAAATAGCATCTATTATAGCATAAACCAAATTAACTCTTGATTGATCAACATAAAAAATAATACTTTCGCTAGATCCTGCTTCTAAATTAGCTGGAAATATAGCACAAACATGTATTTCTCCATTTTTTAAAGCATTTATACAACTATCCTGCGAATCTAGTTTTGTAACTAAAAATTGTTTATTACTAATCTCCTGTAGAATACTCTCACTTAATTCACTATATGCAGAAGAATAAACACCAACTTTTATACCATATAAATTACTAGTATTAAAAGCAGCTCCAACTAAAATAGAGATTAATAAAGGTCCTAATACAATTATCAAAGCAGAACTTTTACTTCTTAAAATTAGTTTAAAATTTTTCTTAATTATAGAATATAAGATATTAATTAAAGGAACACTTCTGATTTTATTCATTATTTTACTATTTCTTATTGATTTAGTTATCTTCATTTTTTAGTTAAATATTCAAATATTTCATCCAAATTTGGTTTTCTAAGTTCTATATGATTTATTTTCTCTTTTTTCTTTTTGGCAATATCCAATATACTATGAATAATTTTTTCAGGATTAGAAGTATAAATTATAATTCTGTGATGTCTTCTAACAATATTTTTAATATCCTTTTTATTAAAGCTTCTAATGATTTTATCATAATTATCAGATGCTAATTCTAAATGTATTTCATCATACTTAAAGTACCTATTTCTTATATCAGCAGGACTTCCCACTTCTATAATGTTAGTATCATGTATAATAGCAATTTTATCACATAAATGTTCTATTTCCCACAACAAATGAGATGTTATTATTACAGTAGTCCCTCTTTTGTTTATTTGATGTATCAAATTTAACATTTCTTTCCTTAACATTCTATCTAAATCTTCAGTAGGTTCATCTAAAATTAAAATCTTAGGATCATGAATTAATGCACAAGCTAAATCAACTCTTCTTTGCATACCAGTAGACAAGTTCTCAGCTAATTTATCTTTAACATAATTTAGCTGTACTAGATTTAAAACTTCTTCTATATGATTATCAATAAATTGTCTAGTTAATCCATATAACTCCCCAAAATATCTAATATTTTCTTCTACTGTTAATTTACCATAAAAACAATTGTCTTGTGTAGAAAATCCAAATGTTCTTCTTATATCTTTAGAATTTTTAAAAATACTTTTACCATTATATAAAATTTGACCTTTATTAGGTCTATAAAAACCAATTAATAGTTTTAATATTGTTGATTTTCCACTACCGGATATTCCAATTAAACCTAAAATTTTACCTTCAGGAATCCCTAAACTAATATTATTCAAAACTAAATTATTACCAAATCTTTTTGTAACGCCTATAAATTGAATTACATCTTCTTTATCAAAAGAATAAGGTTTAGTAATTGCTTGTTTTTGTTCTTCACTTTTTTCTTTTTCTATACTCTGAACAACTCTCTCTATAACCTCTTCACTTTTTTCTTCTTCTACATCTTTAATACCAAACAAGGATTTATAGGGAGAAATAACTCTTTTCACCCCTTCTTTAAGGTCCACCATATAACATAATTAATACGACTTCTATTTTTAAATTTAACGATTTTAATAGAAAAATATATAAACAAAATAACTATTTTTTAGATAAAAGAGGTGGTATGATTGGCTATTGATATATATATTACAAATATTATAAAAATTATATTTGCAATAATAGGTGGTCATTTAGCAATAACAAGAATACTACCTGTGCTTAAAAATTTTCTAGATGATTTTATCAAAGAAGATAAAGTTCTTAAAGCTTTAATTTCTTTGTTAACATTTGCAATTATTGTTGCAGTAGCAAACTTAGTAGTTCAATTTACAACAGCAATTGGAAATCCTGTTTTTAATTATATTGCTCTAATACAACCAATGTTAGATATCTTCAATACACTATTTAGTTACCTACAATACATAGTAGCAATAGGATTAATAGCATATGCAATTAAAAACTTTAAAAAATAATTTCTATTCAAATGTTATACTAGCATAACCAACAGCATTGCTATAATTATTTACTATATCACAACTTGTATAATAATTTAATAATTTACCTCTTCTAGCACCTAATTTTTTACAAGTTTCTATAGTAATAGCAATAGCACTATAACCACAAATAGTAACTCTTGTTTTATTAATATAATTCAAAAATCCATTCGTATCTAATTTTTCAATATAATTAATAGCACCTTTATCTAATTCATATATATTTTCTTTAATTTTATTTGTAAAGGGCTCATAACCATAATTTTTACCATAATGTGTAAAATCAGAACTAGCTATAATACATATTTTTTTATTTAAACTTGTTAAAGCCTCAGCTAATGATTTACAATAACCATAATCAACATCACTTACAACAATTGGTAGAAATTTAAAGTTCTTATTTATATAATATAAAAAAGGTAACTGAACCTCTATATCATGTTCATATGTATGGGCTATCTTATCATCTTTTAACTCAGGAAATTTTTGCATCAAAGCTTTTCCAAATTCATTGTCTATTTTACAATTTCCATATGGAATTTCCCATGCATCTCCTATATAAGTTGAAAATTGAGATCCATATCCTGTATGATTAGGTCCTATTATTACATAAACATCAGGTTGTTTACTTTCACCTAATTCTTTGTAAACATAAGCAGCTCCTGGTCCAGAATAAGTATAACCAGCATGTGGAGCAATAGCTCCAATTACTTTTTTATTCTGTACCTTGCCTGGTAATGATTTTGGACCGAATTTGCTCATAAAACAGTCTTTAATTTGTTTATTTAAACTATTCATCCCAGCAGCATAGAATTGTCCAGCTACAGCAGCTCTTCTTACTATCATTTTCTTTTTCTAACAAGTCTTTTAATTTCTTCTAAATCTTTTTGTATATCTTCTATTTCTAATTCAGCTTTTTTATTAATTCTATAATCTTCTACTGCTCTAATTCTATCTCTTTCTTCTTGTCTATTTTGACTCATTAAAATTATCGGTGCCTCTATTGTTACCAACACTCCTAAAACTAAATTTAAGAAAATAAATGGATAAGGATCGAAATTACCCATTTTTAATTGTTCAATAAATACTATGGTATTAAGTGCCATCCATGAAAACATAAAGACTAAGATAGATATTATAAAGTACCAACTGCCCCCAAATTTTGTTACTACATCAACAAATTTTTGACCTTTTGTAAGCCTGTGTCTATATGGTACAAATTTTTTTCTATTTATCAAAATTACACCTCTTCTATGATATAAAACTAATAATAACTAATATATAAATATAAGTATACAAATAATGATGGTAACAATAAATTTAAATAATAAATAATATTTACTTTATTCTATGACAAAATATGAAAATGATAATTATGAAGAAGATGAAGATGTAGAAGATATATATGACAAAGAAGCAATGCAAGAAGCAGTAGACGATGATGAAATCTCAGAACAAGAAGAAGGTTTTCTTCAAGGTTATCAAGAATCTATAAAGAAAAAGAAAAAAACAAAGCAGTAAAACATGAAAAAAATTATTTTTTTGTATATATTTCTCTTGATCTTCTTAATAGGTTGTAACAATAATTTACCCCAACAAGTTATAGAAAATCCTAAAATCCAAAGTAATGTTGTTCTAGAAAACAAAACAGTTAATATTGAGATTAATACTACAATAGAAAACGTAACTCAAAATAAATCTATTCAAAATATAACCCAACCTATTTCTAATGAAACTAAATTACCAGAAAATACATATAAAATATATTTAAATGACAAGATAAACTATGATTACAAAACAATAATACTACAAAATATTGATACTAATGGAGAAGTCACAATTAGTGTTGATAATGTAACATGGATTATTTATCAAACTAAACTTCCTGATATTATAAATGGTTTAGAGATACAAACTTTAGAGATAAATCTTAAAGAAAACTATGTTATTTTAGAAATTAAACCTTTTGTTTTAAAGCAAAATAGATATCTATTTTATAAAGGTAATACTTTACCATTTGATAATATAACTAATATAACATTAATAGATATAAACAGTGATGATTCTATTTTATTAAGAATATTAAACAAAATAGACTTAGTAGATGATTTCAAAATTCCAGAGGGTGATTCTATAACAGCTAATAATTTAACAATAACTAATATTAAAGCATATAAACGTGAATTAGGTTATGAAAATCATGCAATAATCAGAATAGTTAAAAGTTAATATTTTTATACTTTTGCCTTTTTGTATGGTTCTATAGCTTTTCTTAATTCTTCTTGGTTTAGTCCTTGATCCAAAACTATTTTTCCTAAAATGATTTCTAAATTTTGCGCGCGCACCCCAAACAAGCGAGCGTTGTAAAAGTCGCACCTAGTGCCAGCAAAAGACCTGCTGACCAAGTCCCAGAGGAACCAATCATGCATTGCTGGATTTTCTTGGTCATTTGGTAAATATACACCCATATTTTCATCATATTGATATATTTCTTTAGCTTTTGAGAATATTAGATCTGTATATTCATTTAATAATGATTTATCATCTTGAGCTAATTTTAACCATATTGGATGTTCTTTAACCTGTTGTTTAGTTAATCTCTTATCAGATATTATTTTATTTCTATTAAATACTTCATATTTTTTAGATAATTCATTAAATTGCTCTTGGTTTAGTATTAAAGAACCATTATTTAATCTAGAATCTTGATTAATATCAAGTAATAAATTTGAATTAGGTTGTATTATTAGCTCATTATTATGATAAGCTAATCCATCAACTGTATCCAAATATTGATTTAACCAGAAGTTTATTTCATTTTGATCTTTGCTTTGAATAGCTTTTATTCTATTTAACATTATATCTTTAGTAGTTAAAGGTTGATAGTTTTCTTTAACTAGTAAAGGCATTATTTGATTATATATACCTTCAAATACTTTATAATCTTGGATGAGGTTTGTTTTCATTTTATATATTCTCTCTAAATAAAAGTATAGCAGCTAAAAAACATATAGCAAATAGTGGTATTAATATTAACTCTCCGATATTGAATAAATCATTCAAATAAACATCTTGTAAAAATCTGAATATTGTATCTAAATACCTAATAACATTTATCAATAAAAATAATCCTAAAAAGAAAAATCCTAATATTAAAACTTTATAGCCATTACCTAATCTTAAATCTTCAATTCTCCTTATTTTGGCCATAACTAAAATACTTAAGATTATAAAAACAAAACTTAAAATATTTATTCCAGTTAATATATAATTTTGTATTGCCATTTTATAGATCCTCAAATTTTACACTTTTCTTTAATATTTCTATTTTTTCTTGATCTTCTTTTAATTTTTGCTCAAATTTCTTTAGTTGTTTTTCTTTTTCTACAAATTCATTTAATTGCTTTTCAAATTGTTCTTTTCTTTCTTTGTAATATTTTTTATCTTTATTCATCTTCATTTTTTCAAAGGTAAAATTATCTTTTTCTT
>JAPLZO010000051.1 GCA_026394995.1 Candidatus Woesearchaeota archaeon
TAATATATAAGCTTTTTGTTTTTAAGATTTATAATTTTTCACAATCATTATTTCCAGCTTTATACCAAACAGATACTAATTTACAAGGCCCAAAACCACAAGGATCATTTTTACAATTTTCTATCCAGTATACACTATTAAACAAATTTTTATCATAATCACCACAACTATTATAGAATCTACAAGCTACACATTGAGATACACTAGAATCAGCATATCTAAAACATCCAATTCTTTTATAAACTAGTTTATCTTCTTTTTGCATATAGACACTAACTTTAGTATTCAAAACATTTAATTCAATTTGATTATTCAGAGATGGACAATTGTCATAAGAGATTGTTTCACAATCTATTGGTTCAGCTAATTCTAAAACAATGATTTTATATTCATTAGGCATTAAAATTTTTAAATTTTCATTATTCTTAAATATACTAAAAGCATCTTTATAGTAATTTTTACCTAATATCATATAATCTCTAATTAATTTTATATAAGCCTCATTAATTAAATTTTTATTTTTCTCTTTATCTTTTTCTAATTCAGCAATATAAGCTTTTAATTTTTCAATAGCCATGTTATAATTTCCAAGTTTTTCATATTTCTCAGCATCATCTAATAATGCTTTAACATTTGGCGATAATTCATTCACTTGTTTGTTTATATCACCTAATTTAGATTTACATTTTTCTTCAATAATTTTTATTTTATCAACTTGGTTTTGACTAGTGGTTTTGTTATCATCTCTACACCCTTGATAATATTTGGATTTGGTATCTGCACAATTTTTTGTATATTCTTCATATTTAACAGAAGCTGTTTTAAATCTATTAACCAAATCTTGCGTGCAAAATCTCTCATCAAAAGTTTCTATTCCACTAGATAATTGATTAGCTTCTAAAAATAAACCATCCATATATTTTTGTGCTGAAGCTTTATCTTTTTGTTCTTGAGTCATTGCACCAGGAGTAGTTGGTGTCTTAGTAAATATATCACTTAATCCCGTATTATCCAAAGCATTAGTAACACTTTCTCCAAATTTTCCAAATTTTTGTAGATTAGGTCTAAAATAAATAAATAAAGCAGCTACAATAACAACTAAAATAACAACCACAATTATAAAATTGATAAGTTTTCCTAACTCAATATCACCTCTTTTGTTCATTTTAACCAAGAGCTTTTAAAAAAGCCTCCTTTATCTGATTAATATATTTAATTCCAAAGAATAATAGAACCACAACAGCAATAACAATAATTAGCTCTATTAATTTACTAAGCTCTAAATCACCTTTTTTCATCCTATTCTCACAATATCTTTTAATTTAGCTAATAAATTATAATCTTTATTCTTTAAAGCTATGATAAATAATATTACAACAACAAGAAGTGCTAATCCTATTAATAGTTTTCCTAATTCGCTTAATTCCATGGCACCTCTTTTCATATCAATTTAAAAATTTTTCTGATATATAAAGATTTATACTATATAATGTAACTACTATAGAATAATAATATTTATGTAAAATCAGAGTTACAAAGAATTGGTAATAATATAGCACAACAAATTAAGTCAAGTCCAGAATATAAACAATTTGAAGAAGAAAAAAGAAATATATCTTTAAAATGGCGTAATCTTAGAAATGAATTACATAATGCAAAATTTTTAACTTCTATATAATTAAATACCCTTATAAATATACTTGCATCCAGCTAATGTAACTATATCTTTTGATGGTGCTATTACAATTTTAGATATTCTTTCTCCAGGAAGAACCGGCACTACCCCATAAACGGTAGTTAATCCTAATTTAAGGTTATATTCTTCTCTAAGTGTTATAACATATTCATCTTCAGGTTTCAATTTGTTAAATAAACCTAAAAACTCAAAGTTAGATTTATCAATAATTTTTTTATATTTATCTTCATTCAAAATTTTATTTATATCTTCAATATTTGTTTCTTTTTTAACCTTAAATCTCATATAGTCAAAACAATTAATTTGGAATGGACTACCAAAAAATCTTACCATTACATTTCTTTTTCCACTAAAAAAAGTTGTCCAAGCATCAGTTATTTTATCAGCAACTTCTTGTTCATTAACTAATTCTGCTTTAAAAGTTTTACAATTAAATTTATCCATAAGTATACTTAATTTGCAAATCCACCTATCTCCAGTCTCACTAGCAAAACCACTTAAATTTGTAACAAAAATAACTAGAACCAAAAAAGAAACTAGTATTAAAATTAATATTACAATAGTTCCAGTTGCTAATCCTTTTTTATTTAAGCATACCATTTAAAATACCTTTAACAATCATAAATATCAAAATTATTATAATAATAATTAAAATAAAATAAGCAATATATTTTATGCTTAATGTTTGTGATTCCATATTTATTCTGATACCACTTTTCTTCCACTTCTAAAACCAACTATTATTGCAATTACACCAATAGCAACAATTATACCTTGATAATATACTCCTTCAGCTGGTATTCCTGCTAAAGAACTTGGAATCCAACTTTGTGACTTCAAAAGTGGCCATAATCCACCTAACACGGTTAATATTCCTATTAATGTTAACATTAGTTTCATTTTACACCTCCTCAATCTTTAGATTTTTTTCTTATAAATAATCCAATTATAACTCCAAGTATTGCTAATACAAACAAAAATCCACCTAAACTAAAAATATCAAGCCCTGTTGAAAAATAAATTTCATCAATTATATCATAAATCCAATAATCACCAGTCATTCCAAACCATCTATCAATTATAAAGAATAAAATATAAACCGCAATATAGGTAACACTTAATGCAAATAAAAAACTCTTACTCGAAGAATATATTATTTTATACACAAAAAATAATAGGATAATAATAAATATTAACAAAGCCCATATTCCAAAATTTCCTACTAAAGAAAAACCTGATTTTTGTTCCCAAATTAACAAAGAAAATGCTAAAAATACTCCTATACCAATATAAACACCTTTACCTCCTGCACCCTTAAAGTGTTCACCAAAAACAGCTCTTCCTAAACCTAAAAATACCATTAAAAATATAAAAAAATCAAACCAACCAGAATTATTTTCATACCAAGTAACAATTTGAGTTCCATTACCCAATCCAATATTTGAACCAAAATCAAATAGATTAAATAATCCACCTACACCATTTCCTCTCACATAATAAACAGCATTAACATTTACAACTAATAACAATAACAACAAAATTACTATTAAACCTCTTTTATTCATATTATTATAAGGATTTAGATTTATATTTAAAACTTTCTAAGAGTTTTAGAATGATTTAAATAGAACCTAAATATTAAATTTTACAATGGCCCAAATAAAAAGATTATATAGATCTGGAAAAGAAAAAATTTTAGGTGGAGTTTGTGGGGGTATAGCAGAATATTTTAACATTGATCCAATAATAGTAAGATTACTTTGGATATTATCTATCTTCTTATGGGGTCTGGGAATTATATTTTACATAATAGCCTGGATAATAATCCCCAAAAATCCAAAACATAAATGGAACTAACCTGGTGCAGTGGCAGTTAAGTTTACTAGATTTGCCAAAGCATTGAACACAAGTATTCCTAATAAAGAAATTATAAAATAAAATACAGTGCTTCTAATCAAATTTTTGCCTAAACTATACTCCAAATTTAATTTATCAACACCTCTTTCAACACTATTTCCTAAAATGGTTAATATTATTGTTATCTCCACAACATATAATCCTACAACAATTTGAAATTGATATGTGGGTATAACATCTTGTATTCTCATAATATTAACTAACCCTCCTAATCCACCCATACCTTCAACGTTTTCAGTTCCAATATTAGCAAATTGTTCACCAAGTTTATTTATTATAGTAACTACCATTGAAGCAACACCTATAACAATACCAGCTATTATTGGTGTTAAGAAATTAATTTGGCTTTTCATAGAGCTTATAATATCTGCAAGTAAATCTTTTAGTCTTTCATTTACTTTTCTAATCCTATTAACATAATCAGAAAATGTCATCAAACTTGTAGCAACAATCTTAGGACTTTTTTTAGCACTCTCTATTAAAATTTT
The DNA here is from genome assembly GCA_026394995.1 of Candidatus Woesearchaeota archaeon. GTDB lineage: Archaea > Nanobdellota > Nanobdellia > SCGC-AAA011-G17 > JAPLZO01 > JAPLZO01. The sequence goes on from JAPLZO010000051.1 coordinate 4,102, forward strand.
CATAGAACTTTCAATTAAAGAACTTGGATAAGATATTATTGCACCTCTTTCATTATTAAAAATTGCATTTTTAACATCCATTCCTAATCTTTTAATATTATCACTTACTAATCTAAAAAAGTTTCCAGAAGGAGTATCTTTCATATTTTCTGCAACCTGTCCAAATGCCAATTCAACAGGAATATTATCACCAACTCTATTACCTAGTTGAAATAATGCTCCAGAGAACTCATTTTCTAAATTGTCTATCATCTTTTTAACTTGAATTAATTTTTTACTTCTTAATCTATAATGTATTCCTAAACCAAGAGCTATTCCTAATGGGATTAATAAACCAAATAAAGCAGCTCCTACACCATAGGGTCCATTAGTTTCTTTATAATCGAGAAATTTACCTTCTAATAGTGTATCTTTAAATATATTAAAATCAAAACTTGGATTTAAATAGTGAATTATTACAGGAAAAAATCCTGCTATTAATATTATACTACCAATTAAAACTCCAATAAACATGGTGCTTATTGGTATATTTCCCCAATAAACATTTTGATATTTTTTAAATTCAGGATGCTCTTTTAAAACCTCTGCCTCTCCATATCCAGTGGGCCTAGATAATAAAATGTTATAACCTAAAGCCATAACTAAAATGGGTAATACCACATCATAAAGTATGGCTATATGATACCATTTTATTAAACCAGATAAAAAACTTCCTGCCAATGGTAATATAACTAAACCTAATATTGGCAAGATAACACCTAACATATGTAATGTTGTTATTGGTGACTTCAAATTTTGAGCATAATGCATCATCTTGTCATAAGTTCCTTCTAGCATTACTTCTAATCCTTTTTCTAAAACTTCAATTCTTCTTGCTTCTTGTTGTTCATACAAACTACTTTCAATTAAATGAAAACTTTCTATAAACTCTAAATTCCATTCTCTCCAACTTTCTAAATAATTATCTAAAGATTCTTTTATTGTAACATATTTTGCAACTTCAACATCCCAGAATATTTTTTTAAAATCTAAAGATAATGGTCCTGATATATGTTCAGCAGAAAATTTAATTGCTCTTTCTAAGTTACTTGTATGTCTCATGTACATTACAATATATAATATACATAAAACCATTTGATTACTTGCCTCTAATCTCCATTTATTAGCAAAATAATGTGGCAATCCAGCTAATAATTTAATACAAATACCACCAGCTATTATAATAACCAAAGGTAAAAATATCATTGGGCTTCCTAAAATAAATGAAACTCCTCCTATTAAAAGTCCAATAAATATTATCAAAATTGAAAACAAAGCAGCGAAACTAGTTGCTCCATTAGGAGTCATATTTAAATGACATATACTTATAGACCTTTGCAGTTTTTCTCTTTCTTCATCTTTAGCTTTAACAGTTAAAATTTTTTCAGCAGAATTACATAATTTTTCATATGCACCTATATTCATAGTAAGAGCTTCTTCTCTAAATATCTCATAATCTCTAGAAAAATTAGAATCTGAAAATTCTTCTCCATTAATTTGTCCATTCAAAATATTCTCATATTTTCTAAGAATATCTTTTGTACTTTCATCCAATTAAATTAACACCTCTTTTTCTTTCTTAATCTGTTTTTTAATCCAGTTATCCCATTCAAAAAATATTCTTTTATTATCCAAAAATCCAACATCTTCTCTAACAGAATCACTTATCTCATGGAATTTATCATTACTTCCAATAACAAATCTAGCTTCTAATAATTCATTTAAATTTAATTTATTTGAATAATCAATTAATGTTTCTTTTATTTTAGCTCTTAATAAAATATTTTCCCAAACACCATCCCAATTTCCAACCCATTCTTTAACATTTCCTGCTATTGTTTTTAAAATTTCAGATTCACCATTTATTAATTCATCACTTGGTTCTAAAGAATCAGTATTTGGATTATAAGTCATTAAATCAACAAAACCTTTTTCTCTTAAAGGATCATCTTCCCAGTGTTTTCTGATTTCAGCTATTTGTAGAACTCTTCTCCATCTATGTAATCCATCAGAACTTTTAATAGGATTAGCAACTATAATTATATCAGTAGCTTTAAAACTTGTTCTTGGAACTTGTAAATCATTAACAACTCTATCAAATACTCCATATGGACTTGCTCCATGAATTGTTCCAGCAACAACATTTGCTAATGCACCAATTCTCATAGCTTCATACAATGCTTTAGCTTCTAAACTTCTAACTTCACCAACAATTAAAGAGCTGTCTCCCATTCTCAAACTAGTTCTTATTCCCTCATCAGCTGCAACTTCAGCTCCTCCAGACATTAAAGCAGATCTTACTTTCATAGGTTGTATATTATAACCTAATTTTCTTAAAGAATTCACAGGCAATTCAAGAGTATCTTCTAATGTTATTACCCTATATTTTCTCATTATCTCAACCATACAAGCAGCTAATAATGAAGTTTTACCAGAACTTCTGGTTCCTGCTATCAACATTGTTCTTGCTCCATCTATAAGAAAGCTAATTAATCCAGCACTTAATGGATTAATCATTCTATTTTTAATAAATAAAGGTAAAGTCCATGGTTGATCTCTATGTCTTCTTAGTGAATATGCTAAGCCTATAGGACTTAAAGGATTAGTTATTATAGCAACTCTTGCTCTTGCTCCTGGAACTAATAGTTCAGTATCTAAAATTGGATTAGCTTCATCTAATGGTCTTCCTGATAACATTCTAAATTTAGAAGCCCAACTTAATGCATCATCTTTACTAGGAATAATATTAGTAACGCATTCATCATAATCTTGATGCACAATATAAATTGGTGTTTCACCTATTGGACTATTTATAAAAATATCCTGTATTTTTGAATCTTGTAATAACACTTCAATTAAACCAAAACCAACTGTGTATCTAACCAATATTTTAGCTAATTCCTCAAGTTCTTCATAATTTATATCAATACCTTTATTTTGTGCTAACTCTTGTAATAAGTCTTTACCAATATTCATAAAAGTAGTTCTTATTTTTTCAGGATCTAGAAATTCTTCTTCTCTTGGTTTGTGTTCAGCTAAAACTGTTCTTCCCAAGTCTAATAATTCATAATGATCTTCATTTAATTTAAACTCTGGTGGGTTTAAATGATACAAATATTTTATATCTCCCGGTGTTTTAAAAATCGTAACATCAGTATTTTCTCCGATAGTATACACATCTAATTCTTCCCCGTCTAATGGCTGTTGGCTCATTAACCTTGTAAACATAAAATCAGGTGTTACAGTAGCCCTAAAATATTCCCTATACAAACTTCTATCCCCAATAGAATAACCTTCTAGATTTGATTTTGCTTTAGAAATTAATTTAGTTTTGCCTAAAATTGTAAAAATATAACCAAGCATATTAACATAAAATTGTCTGCAAGGGATACATTTTTTATCTTGTTCTTTTTTCAATTCTATATTTTCTTCTCTAAGTAATCTTTTACATTCAACATAAGCTCCTAAAGGATCACTTCTTAATAAATTAAGAATTATATACTGCATCATCTGATACCTTGTTGCATAACATTTATCACAATCAGGAGCTGTTCCAATTGTATAACTTAAAAATTTCTTTTGTTTAACTAAATGATTATAAATATTAGCTATCTCAACTAACATTTGTGTTTGATCATAATCATAAGTGTAATTTCTTCTTTGATTAAAAATAATTCTAGAAACGCTTGGTACTTCAGATAATTTATCAATGGTTCTAGCCATACATAAAGCACTATCTTCTATAGAAGGATTCTCACTAGAATCAGCATATTTGATTCTCATAATTTGATCTTGCCCTTCAGAAATTATCTCATACTCACGACTCATCTCTTTTTTATCTGGCATATTTTAATTTTATTATTCCATTCTTTAAATAGTTTATCATAACTTTTTAAGTAATTAAAATTATAATTATGAGTAGATAATTATTTATATAATAGATATATTTAATTAATTATGTTCAAAAGATCAAACAATAAAGTTACAAATTATGATGAGTTTGGTGAAGAATATATGATTACTCAAAATAAGTATTACTCAAAGCGTTTAGATAATTCTAGAAAAGCACTTTATTCTCAAATAGATACCCCAATAAAAAATAAAAGATTATTAGATGTTGGTTGTGGTTTTGGAAAAGATTTATCTTATTTTCAAAAAAAAGGGGCTATTGTTTATGGTATTGATATATCCAAAAAGATGATTGAATTAGCAAAAAGAAATAATCCAAATTTAACAAACATTTCAATTCAAAGTTTTGAAAAGACTAATTTTGAAGATTGTTTTTTTGATATAATAGTAAGTAGATTTACTTTACATTATGCAACAAATCTCGAATCTGTTTTTAAAGAGTTACATAGAATCCTAAAATCGAAAGGCATTCTGATCTTTTTAGTATCACACCCTATCTTAACCTTTTTGAATAAGAAAAATAAAAACTATCACAAGAGAGAAATTATACAAACACAATTGTATGATAATAAGTTCACTCTTAAACAACCTACACATACTTTTTCCGAATATTTTAATGAATTTGTACTTAAAAATTTCAAAATATTATCATTTTATGAAGATACAGATAATGTACCTGAATTCTTTATATCAAAATTAGAAAAAATATAAAGTAGAAAATTATATAAACATTAAATATAAATTAATTAAAAAGAGGTACAAATGCCCGAGCAATATGAAACAGATTTAAACTATGTTCTTTCAGACCTAAACACAAGAACTAGAACTTTAGAAGGTAAATATAATATTCTAGGTGAACGTCTTTTAGTAGTTAATCAAAATATGATTGAGGAATATAAAAAATTGATACAAGAAACTAAAACTCATGAAGATGATCTAAATGAACTTAGAAAAGAAATTGAAAATTTAAAAGATATTCTTAAACAGATATTAAAAGAGATTGATTCATTCGCAAAAAAAGAAAATATAAAAGTTTTAGAAAAGTATATTAACTTATGGAACCCTTTAAATTTTGTTACAGAACAAGAAGTTGAAGATTTAATAAAAAAACAATTAGAACAAAAAAAAGGTGATATCGTTGATAGACCTAAAGAAAAAAAATCCAAATGAATTACCATTAGATAAAGTTCTTGAAATGCGAAGAAGAGGTCTAAGTAATGAAGATATAATTCCTAATTTAAAACAACAAGGTTATTCTTATCAAGAAACTGATGAAGCATTAAATCAAGCAGATTTAAAACAAAATGTTGAAGAAGAATTACCAGAACCTCCATCACCCACTGAAATGCAATCTTCTGCTTTAGATGGAGAAACTCAACAGCCACAAGAACAATATCAACAACCTCAACCACAATATCAAGAATCAACTCAACAAAGACAAATAGTAATGCCAATGCCTCAAACACCTGATAGAAGTATACAAGAGCAAATTGCACAGATCACAGAATCAATAATTGAAGAAAAATGGCAAAATTTAATTGAGGGTATGGGTGATTTAACGGTTTGGCGTGAACGTGTTAATACAGATTTAAATGCTATTAAACAAGAAATTCTAAGAACTCAAGGCAGATTTGAGAATCTACAAAGGGCTATAATTTCAAAAATTAGCGACTATGATAAAGGCATTGCTGATGTTGGTACTGAAATTAAAGCACTAGAAAAAGTATTCCAAAACATTCTACAACCATTAACATCTAATATCAAAGAGCTAAATAAAATAACAGAAAGATTAAAAGGTAAATAATTATCTACTTATTAGTCTAACAGCATAGGATGTTACAAAAATTAAAAATACAACTGTTAATGTTTTTGCTGTAAATATACTACCCCAAAAACCAGTATGAAATGCTAATGTACCAAATACTTTTGATACAGATACTATAAATAAAACAACGATAATTGATAAAACAACTACTATAAACCAAGTACTTTTAGCAGCCATAGCTAAAGACTCTTCTTTAATACCTAAAAACATTAAAAAGAATAATATAAACATCAGCACAACTAGAAAAATAACAACCCAAGGTGTC
>JAPLZO010000005.1 GCA_026394995.1 Candidatus Woesearchaeota archaeon
AATATTATTTCTATTATGAATTTCTAAAACACCATATTTTTGAGGCAAAGAAAATTCTTTAAATTTAGAAAAAAACCAAGTTCTAACTAATGGATTTAGTATTTTAATTATACTTTCCTCTTTAGATGGTTCTTTTAGAAATGTTATCATACTTAATTATATTACAAAAAGTATTATAAAATTAATCATTTTTATGTCTAAAATGGATATATAAACAAAATGAATCTTTTATCTATATTCAAATTAAAAATAAAAAAAGAAATAGTTTAGCTTATTTTAGTTTACATTCTTCTGCAAGTTCTACACCAAATTTATCTGTATTAATCTCTTTAGTTACACACCCTTGATTGCAATTCATTGTTTTAACTTTTACATTATTACTACACAATAATACTCATATATAGTGTTACCTACACAATAATCTGCTCTATATGTATTATCACAAACAGTAATTCCTGCAACATTTTTAGTAGCTCCACCATCATAGTAATCTCCACAAGAACTACACTTTAACACATTAGTAACTGCTCCACCAGTAACACCATACCAACCAATTGCTACAATTGCTAAAGCTAAAACTACTACTATTATAACAGTATTAGTTTTTTCTTTCATTTAAACACCTCTTTTTATATAAAATATATATAATATACAAAGAATAAGCCACTTATTAATATTTCGTTACTTTAAAAACTTCTTTTTTTGTTTATCTAATTTTTTAATGCTTTTATTAAGAGATTCTTTTTTCTTCTTTAATATCTCCCAAACAGCAAAAAATGTAACCAAAGTTCCTAGAACACCTGAAATTAAAGGTAAATTATTTTTTATATCATCTTTAATACTCTTTTGTGGAATAACAACACTATCTAGATTAGATTTAATATCTTCTAACTCTGATTGTATTAAAACAGTATTTGCTTCTAAGTTTATAACATCTTTCTTAGTTGAATATACTTGAGCATTTCTTATATAATTTTTAACGTCAGTAAAACTTATTCCAGATACATCATAGCCTACATCCTTTTTCTTTTTATAATCAGCATTATATTGATCATATAATTTTGTTAGATTGGTTAATTCATTATTTAATAAATTCAATTTCTCTAAATCTATCCCTTCTCCACTTTGAGCATTTGGATTTATTACAGTAATTTCTTTTGTAAAAATCTTATCTTTAATTTTAATATTCAAACTAATATTACCTGCTTGTTTTGTACTTATCCATAATAGAATATAGCCTCTTTCACCTGGATGTAAGATATCAATAGGTTCTATATTATAAGTAGACACTCCTTTACCTGTTATTAAAGCACTTACATCACTTACATCAGTATTACCTGTATTTTCTATTTGTAAATTTAATTGGGTATCTCCAATATTCATTTCATTAGGAATTATTTTAAGTAAAGTAAAATTTGTTATAGAAACATTAGTAGGCTCTATAAGCACTGTCTCATTAGTTACATCACTTAAATTAGAACTTTCATTATTTTCTTGAGCATTAACTATATATAATGATAACAGTAACACCAAAGATAAAATTAAAACTTTTTTCATTTTGACAGTTTTTTTAACGATGTTATTTACTTATAAAGTTTTCGATTTATATATTGTAGTATATACATAAAACTAACAACTTTTTAACCCATATTTGTCTATTAAATCCTTTCTAACATATATAGGAGCATTAGTTCTTAAAGCTAGAGCAATAGCATCACTAGGTCTAGAATCTAAAGATAAAGTTTTATTATCACTTTTTAAATAAATATTAGTATAATATATACCATCTTTATCAACATCATGTATCTTTACCATTAAAACTTTAACATTAAAAAAATCAAGCATACTCTTCATTAAATCATGTGTCCAAGGTCTAACTTCTATAGTTTTATCAATACCTTTTTGAATACTTAATGCCTGTTGTTCAGTAGTTGCCATTAATAAACTTTTACAGTCATATGTAATAAAAAAATTAGACAAAACAACACTTATATTGGTCTTAACATAATCTTGTGTTGATAAAGGATCTTCACTGACGTTTAATTTTAAAATTTTTCCAGCAACGCCTTCATAAATTTCATTTTTAATATTGCTATCTTTAAATAAATAAAAGTTTAATATAATTGATAACACTAATAAAATCAAAATTACAATACTCAAGGTTCTAATAGTTCTATATCTCATTGTAAAAAATATTTTAATGCTTCTCCAATACTACCAACTTCTTTGACTTTAATACCAACTTGTTCTCCTATATTAATTTTTTCTGGTATATATTTAATTTCACAAAACTGTGTACCTTTATAATCACTACAGCTTTGTTCCTCTTTATATTTTACTATAGATTCACCAAGTCCTTTTGGTACTAAAAATAATGTACCATTATGCTCTTTGGCTGCTTGTGCTTTTTCTAAAACTGCACCAACTCCACCTATAGAACCATCATTATTGATAGTACCTGTCATAAATACTGAATTGTTTAAAGTTTTATTTTCTAGAGCAGCAACTGTTGAAACAGCCATCATACTTCCTGCTGATGGTCCTCCAACAACGCTAGCATTTCCTAGTATAGAATAACTAATATCTATATTGTTTAAAGAGATACCTGTATAATTACTTGCAGCTTCAGCAGCAATTCTCGCACTATATTGTGTACTTAAATCAGCTAATACTTTATTTATATTAACTAAAACTAAACCTTGACCAGATCTTACTTCTGTAACTAATTTTGCTGTAACTCCATTTCCGTTATTATCTATAGCAACAATGTTACTTTCAACTTGTCTTTCTACAAAACCACTTTGATTAACAAAAACTTCTTTGGTTTTTACAGGTGCAAATTGCAATCCAAGGATAATACCAACTATAAAAACAAATACAATTGTAAAACCAATCAAAACTTTTTTCATTTTATTTAAAAATTTTAATAACTTTATCAAAAGATTCTATAAAAGTATCAACTTCTTCAATTGTGTTATAAAAATATAATGAAATTCTTGAGCTTCCTTGTAGTTTGTGTTTATTAAACCAACTATGAACACAATGTGCACCAGATCTTATCATGATATTAGAGCTTTCATCTAATATGGTTACTACATCATGAGCACTTATTTTATCAATGATAAAATTAACAATAGGTCCTCTTAATTTTGGATCTTTAGGTCCAATTATCTTAATAGAATTATGTTTCTCTAAAAATTCTGTTAATTTTTTATTTAATTCATATTCATATTTTTCAAAATCAATATTCATCAAATATCTAACAGCCTCACCTAATCCAATCATTCCAGCATAATCTTGTAATCCAGCTTCAAATCTATGTGGTAGTTTTTCGAATGTATAATTTGTATATGTACTATCAATCACTGTTTCACCACCAACATTAAAAGGTTCCATATTCTCTAACAAATCTTCTTTACCATATAATATACCCGTTCCAGTTGGACCTAACATTTTATGTCCAGATGCAGCAATGAAATCTACATCTAAATTTTTAATATCTACTAACTTATGTGGTAGTGATTGTGCACAATCTAATAAAACTAAAGCATCATTTTCATGAGCAATTTTTATAATCTCTTTGGCTGGAATTGTATAACCATCTAAATTACTAGTATGAACCATACTAACTAATCTTGTACCTTTAATTTTTTTATTATATTCATCTAAATTAAATGTATTATCATCGTTGCTATTTACAATTTCATGTTTTATTATCCCTTTCTTAGATAGATTCTGCCATATTAATAAATTAGAATTATGTTCTTTGTCCGTTGCTAAAACTTTATCACCTTTATTAAATTTGAATCTATTACCAATAAAATTTATCCCTTCCGTCGTATTCCTAGTAAAAATAATCTCACTACTTCTCTTAGCATTTAGAAATTTTTTGATTATATCTCTTGATTTTTCAAATTCATCTGTTGTTTTATTACCAAATTTATGTTGACTTCTTCCACCACATGCAGTATACTCCCTATAATATTCATTCATTTTATCTATAACTTGTATAGGTTTTAATGACATACAGGAATTATCAAAGTAAATTATTGGTTTTCCATTAATCCTTCTATCTAAAATTGGAAAATCTTTTCTTATTTTATTTACATTAAACATTTTACAAAAAACAATTTTTCCACTATATATAATTTACGAATCAAAACTAACTTTTAAAAATTCTAAAAAAAGAGAAAGTATTTAAATAAAAACATACTTAAATAATTTGATAAATTCATATGAAGATCACTATATTACGTAATAATCGTGAGGTCCTTGATACAAAGTACGAAGAAATTGATACCAATGATGGTATCTATGACGATGTTCATTCAGTTAGAAATGCATTAATTTCTTTAGGTTATAAGGTTAAAGAATTAGTTGTCGACGAGGAAATAAAAATATTAAAAAAATTGAAAACAGATTTAGTTTTTAATTTATGTGATGATTTTTTAGATCCGATGAAAGAAGCAGTTGTTCCTTTAGTTTTACAACAAAAAAATATTAAATATACTGGTTCTGGTTCATCTTCTTTACTTATAACAGCAAATAAATATCTTGCTAAATTAAAATTTTTACAATCTAATATACCAACGCCAAATTTCCAATTATTTATTAATTCCAATCAAAGATTAAGATCTGATTTAAAATTTCCATTGATAGTAAAACCCAATAACGAACATGGTAGTATTGGTATCACAGCTAGAGCAGTTGTAAAAAATGAAGAAGAATTATACAAAAGAATCAGATTTATAATGAAAGAAAAATGTAATGCATTAGTTGAAGAATATATAGATGGAAAAGAAATTACAGTTGTTTTAATAGGTAAAAAGAATCCAATGGTTTTACCAGTATCAGAGATTGTTTTTAAAGGATTTGAGAACAAACCTAAAATAATGTCATACGAAGCAAAATGGGTTAAAGATGATTTTGCATATCAACAAACTTTTAGAAAAACACCTGCTGATATAACAAAAGCAGAAGAAAAAGAAATAATAAAACAATGTAAAAAGGCATACAAAGCTATTGGATGTAAAGGTTATGGTCGTGTTGATCTAAGATTAAAAAATGGTATTCCTTATATTCTAGAGGTTAATCCAAATCCAGATTTATCAGAAGATGCAGCTTTATCAAATATAGCACGTGAATCTGGAATGACTTATAATGATCTAATCAAAAAAATTATAGATTTAGCTATAAAAGAATAATTAGGTACAGTTTCCTTCTCTACATTTAGTTTCTGTACAATTACCCTCTATACATGTACAATTTTCTTTACCACATGCTTCACAAGGAATTTTTTCTTGGGTATGTGTTAATATACAAATACCACCTTGTTGTCCATTACAATTATTATAAACAATTAGATTATAAACACTATATCCAGAATAAACAAAACTTACAATCATTAATATAGTAAATATCAATGATATAATCTCAAATCTTTTATATATAAATGCACCAGCTTTAG
>JAPLZO010000029.1 GCA_026394995.1 Candidatus Woesearchaeota archaeon
TTAAAAATATTAAAAAAAGAATATAAAATTGCATTGGTAACAAATTGTACCCATAAAGAATTAGAACCTTTGTTAAAGAATACAAAAATAGATAAAAAAATATTTGACGTTATAATTGGGCATGATGATGTTAAAAAAACAAAACCATATCCTGATGAAATTTTTAAAGCTGAAAAATTATTACATTTAAAAGCAGATTATCATGTTGGTGATTCTATTTATGATATAATTGCTGCAAAAAGAGCTCGAGTAAAATGTATTTCTGTTTTAACAGGAGTTTCTAGTAAAAATAGATTAAAAAAATATAAACCTAACTATATCATAAAAAATGTAAGTTATTTACCCAAATTATTAAGAAATATTAATAAATAGGTGGGTATTATTAAAATAAAAAGAGGTTAATATGGATTATATAGATCTAAAATATAAACCAAATAAAGATGATTTAATTTGTGAATATTATATTGAACCTAATAATATCTCTATAAAAAAAGCTTGTAATGATATTGCTGCTGAAAGTTCTATTGGTACTTGGACTAATGTTAGTACTATGAATAAAAAGATTATGAAATTAAGAGCTAGGGTTTTTAGCATCAATGGTAAATATATAAAAATTGCTTATCCTAGTGAATTATTTGAACTTGGTAATATGCCTGAGGTATTGTCTAGTGTAGCTGGAAATATTTTTGGAATGAAATCTATTAAAAATTTAAGATTAATGGATATTGAATTTCCTAAAAAAATTATAAATAGTTTTAAAGGGCCTAAATTTGGGATTAATGGAATAAGAAAAAATTTAGGTGTAAAAAATAGACCATTATTAGGAACAATAATAAAACCAAAAATTGGTTTAGATTATAAAAATCATGCTAGAGTTGCTTATGAAGCATGGATTGGTGGTTGTGATGTTGTTAAAGATGATGAGAACTTAAGTAATCAAAATTTTAATTTATTTAAAAAAAGAATTGTAGAAACTTTAAGATTAAAAGATAAAGCTGAAAAAGAAACTGGTGAAAAAAAAGCATATTTACCAAATATAACTGCTGAAACTAGTGAGATGGTTAAAAGAGGTGAATTTGTTAAAAAAAATCATGGTAATTATTTAATGTTAGACATTATAACTCTTGGTTGGAGTTCTTTGCAAACTGTTAGAAATAAAGAGTTTAATTTACCTTTACATGCTCATAGAGCTGGACATGCAATTTTGACTAGGAATAAAAAACATGGTATTTCAATGTTAACAATAGCTAAAATAGCAAGATTAATTGGAGTGGATAGTTTACATATAGGAACGGCTATTGGTAAAATGGAAGGTTCTAAAAATGATATTGATGATATTGAAGAAGAAATTGAAAAAGAATTAGTTTTAGAAAATAAAAAAGAACATTTCTTAGAACAAAAATGGTATAATATAAAACCAATATTTGCTGTTTGTTCTGGTGGTTTGCATCCAAGATTAGTACCAAGATTAATAAAAATAATGGGCAACAATATTATAATTCAAGCTGGTGGTGGGGTACATGGAAATAAATATGGTACTGTTGGAGGAGCAAAAGCAATGAAAGATGCTATAGAAGCTAGCATCAAAAATATTCCACTTTCAGAATATTCGAAAAATCATAAAGAATTAAAAAGTGCTTTAGAACAATGGAAATAAAAAGATTAATATTTATTATAGCATTTTTATTATTTTTAATAAATATAATCAATATTGTTCATGCTGATACAAATGAAACAAATTCAACTAATATTTCTATTTCTACTAACAAATTAAAGATTGGTGATTCGTCTGAATTTGAAGGCAAAATTGTAAAGGTAATAAGAATTAGTTCAGGTAGTGCAGTATTTGAAGTTGGTGGTGAAAAACAAGCAATTAAAGTGTATGAGGAGAAGCAAATAAATGGAGTAAAAATATATGTAGATAATATATTTTATGTTGAAGAACCAGAAGATAGATTTGTTGAAATTTATGTATCTAAATTGTTTAGTACTCAATGTGGTAATGGTAACTGTGAGACTGGAGAAGATAAGAAAAACTGTTGTAAAGATTGTGGTTGTGCTTCTGGATACAAATGTGATGATAACTATTGTAGACTAATAAATACTGGTGAATGCTCAGACAATAAAGATTGTGATGATCATAATAGTACCACTTTAGATTTATGTACAGGAACTCCAAAAAAATGTGATCATAAAATTGTTACAGAATGTAAAAAGAATGAAGATTGTAATGATAACAATAATTGTACTAATGATGAATGTATAAGTAATACTTGTTATAATAAAAAAATAGATAATTGTAAACAAGAGGTTCAAACAGAAAAAGAGAATATAACTGGAAATAAAAGTGTGGAAAATAAAGAGGTTTTAAGCGAAAAAAAGCAAGGTTTTTTTGGTAGTATGTTGACGTTTATTAAACAAAAACTATTTAAATTAGTAAATTTTTAAAGATTATATAGAGGTGTTCCTATAAATGGATAAAAAAGAAAAAGAAATTATTCTTGGTGCTATTTTGATATTTGTTATAACTATATTCATGTTAAGTTTTGGTATTACAGGGCATAGTGTAAAATCTGGAGTAACTACTATTGAGCTAGATCCAACAATGGTTAGTTCTAATGATGAATTACAAATAACAATACAACCTGGTAAAGATGGAATACCAAATACATTATCATTTTATAGATTAGGAGATAATGGTTATACCTATGTTGGTCAAAGTGATAGCTTATGTGATAGTGTTAAATGCATGAATCCAACAACTTATTATTATATAATTCCTGAAAATTATGAACCTGGAGATTATTATGTACAAGTATTTGATTATTATTCAGAAGATTATATTAGGACTAAATTTTTGGTGAGCTAAATGTATGATGAGAAAAAAATTGTTATAGGTGCATTACTAATATTACTTATAACAATGGTATCATTTAATTTTTTAGGTGTTACTGGTTATAACATAAATGAAAATTCTAAAGTAACAAGAATAATAGTTAGTCCTACAGAAATAAAAGCTGGACAAGATTTAACTATTAATATTATTCCTGGAAAAAGTGGTGTAAATAGATATATGAATTTTTATGAAGGAACTATAAGAAAAGGTAAGAGTGGTGCTGTTTGTGTTAGCAGTTATAGATGCAGTGAACCTATAACAATTGTTTATCCCACATCAAGTTTATGGGAGCCTGGTAATTACTATCTACAGGTATTTGATTATTATTCAGGTAATTATGTAAAGGCAGATTTTAAGGTTACATATCCTTATAATTTAAATCCAAAAGCTAGATTATATCCTTCACAATATGAAAAATGAGGTAAAGAATGAAAAATAAAAATATATTATTGGGAGCAGTATTAATATTATTAATAGCATTAGTTACATTTAATTTAGATATAACTGGTAATGTTGCTACACCTTCAATAACAAAGATTACTGTAAGTCCAACAACTGTACAACAAGGTGATAAAATAACAATTACAGTAACTCCTGGAGAAAAAGGTGCTAGAAGAAACTTATATTTTATGGTTGGAAATTATAGAAGATCTATTAGTAATTTATTTTGTAAAGATGAGAGTAGGATGAGCAATAAATGTTTTAAATCAGAAACAATGACTTACATAATACCAGTTTCATGGAATGCAGATGTTTATAATGTTGCTGTTTATGATTGGGGTATAAAAGATTATGTAAGAGCAGATTTTACTGTTACCCAGAATCCTAAATTTATACATATTAGGTAAAATTTCTTTTTTAATTTTTGATTTAAGTATCAAAAGGTTTATAAATATAAATAAGAAATAATTTTATATGGCAAAAAAGAGGTTATCATACTATGGAAAAGACTCTAAATATATTCTATGGGTTATATTTTTAGGCCTTGTTGTACTTGCATTTTTTTTGGTAAGGCAATATATTACAGCATTAATTGGAGCAGTAATATTAACATTTCTTTTTTATCCAGTTTATAAATTTATTAATAAATATTTAAAAAATAAAACAATATCTTCAATTTTAACTACTATTCTAATATTATTAATTATGATTGTTCCCTTGATACTTACATTTAATTCTTTATTGAATGAATCTGTAAAATTTTTTTATAATGCGCCACAAATTAATTTAGGATTAATTGCTGATAAACTTTCTAAATATGTTGGTGGAACAATTGATGTTAATGCTTATTTAAAAGATTTGATGAATAGATTATCAGTTTATGTTATTCAGAAAACATCTGACTTTTTATTTAGTATACCCACATTAATACTTGGTTTATTTATTATGTTTTTTACTATGTTTTATTTGTTTAAAGAAGGTGATGAAATAAGTAATAAAATTCTAAATGCTTTATCACTAAAAGAGCACCATAAAATAAAATTGTATAAAAATTTTGGTGATACAATTTATGCTGTATTATATGGTGTTGTTCTTACAGCAATAGTTCAAGGTGCTATCGGAACCATAGGATTGTGGTATTTTAAAGTTAGTTCTCCTATAACATGGGGTATAGTAATGACTTTGCTTTCTATGATTCCATTTTTAGGAGCATATTTTGTGTGGTTGCCTGCTGCTATTATAAAAATATCAAGTGGTGATTTCTATAATGGATTTGGATTATTTTTGTATGGATTATTAATTGTAAGTACTATTGATAACATAATAAGACCTAAATTAATTGGAAGAAGAGCTCATATACATCCAATTTTAGTTTTAATTGGAATAATTGGAGGATTACAAGTATTTGGTTTAATTGGTATGGTTATTGGACCTTTGATATTATCTATTTTAATACTATTTATTGAAACTTATTTAAGTGAAAAAAATGAAGTTAAAGGTTAAAGTTTTAGATCTTTCTACAGAAGAAGGACCATATATAGCTATCTTAAATGAAGATGATGCAAGAAGATTAGATGTATTTGCATTAGACCGAATAAAAATTATATATGGCAAAAAAGAGGTTATAGCAACCTTGGATATTTCTAGTAAAATTGTAAAACAAGGTGAGATTGGTTTATTTCAAGAAGTGGTTAAAAAATTAGATATTAAGCATAGACAAGAAGTAGAGATTTTTTTAGAGAAAAAACCTGAATGTATAAGTTATATTAAGAAAAAATTAAAAAATGAAAGTTTGAATAAAGATGAAATTTTTAGTATTATAAAAAGCGTTGCTAACAATGAATTAAGTGATATTGAATTAACATATTTTGTTTCTGCTTGTTATTCAAATAAATTAAGTAAAGAAGAGATTGTTAATTTAATTAAAGCAATTCTAGAAAGCGGTGGTAGATTAGAATTAAAAGATAAAAATATCATAGCTGATAAACAT
>JAPLZO010000040.1 GCA_026394995.1 Candidatus Woesearchaeota archaeon
CCACATTTATCACAATAAACCACTGGTATTGGAGTTCCCCAATATCTTTGTCTTGAAATCAACCAGTCTCTAATCTTATATTGAATAGTTTTTTTACCTAATTTTTTATTTTCTAAATGTTTAGTAATTTCATCAATAGCCTCTAGATTATGCATTTTATTAAATTCACCAGAATTAACTAAAACACCTTCATCAACATAAGCTCTAATCATTTTCTCTTCATTTAAATCATAATGCTCTGGTTTTATAACAACTTTAATCTTGAGATTATATTTCTTGGCAAATGCAAAATCTCTATGGTCATGAGCTGGTACACCCATAATTATTCCAGTACCATATTCTAACAAAGCAAAATTAGCAATATAAATTGGAATTTCTTGATTTGTTAAAGGATTTATAGCATATTTTCCAATAAACATACCTTCTTTTTCTTTATCTTCATTAGTTCTAGTAAATTTTTCCTCAATAACAACTTTATTTATAAATTTTTTAACATCATCTTCATATATAGTATTTTTGACTAAATCTAAAACTAATGGATGCTCTGGTGCAAAAACCAAAAAAGTTACTCCATATAATGTATCAGGTCTTGTTGTAAAAACAGAGATTTCTTTATTATTATCTTTTAATTTAAAATTAACTAAAGTTCCTTCACTCTTACCAATCCAATTTCTTTGCATTGATTTTATTCTATTAGGCCAATCAATTTTCTCTAAATCTTGTAATAATTCATCAGCATAATCTGTAATTTTCAAAAACCATTGCTCTAATTGTTTTATTGTAACATCATTATGACATCTCCAGCATTTACCATTTATAACCTGCTCATTAGCTAGTACAGTTCCACAACTTTCACAATAATTAACAGGAGCTTTTTTTCTATAAGCTAACCCTTTTTCTAAAAATTTCAAAAAGAACCATTGATTCCATCTATAATATTCAGGATAACAAGTAACAACTAGTTTATCCCAATCATAACTCAATCCAGCTTCTTTTTGTTGCTTCATTGAATTTGCTATAGCATTTTCAGTAAACATCTTTGGATGTTTTTTTTCTTTTATAGCAGCATTTTCAGCTGGTAATCCAAATGCATCATAACCTGCTGGATATAACACATTAAAACCTTGCATTCTCTTAAATCTAGCATAACAATCAACCATTGTATAATTTCTTAAATGTCCCATATGTAAACCAACACCAGAACTTGGATATGGAAACATTTCCAAACAATAGAACTTTTTCTTTTTACTTTCTTTAACTTTAAAAACTTTAGATTTTTCCCATTTTTTTTGCCATTTCTCTGCTATTTCCTTAAAGTTAACCATTGTAATTAAACTCTATAGAATCTATTTAAATTTTTTGGAAACCTTTATATATTATAATCGTCGAATATAAACTCATGGGCCCGTAACTCAGCCTGGACAGAGTGCCAGCCTTCTAAGAGCTTTTCTTAGAAAGAAAGTCTCGGAAAAGAAAGCTGGAAGTCGTCGGTTCAAATCCGATCGGGCCCGCTTTTTAAAATGATTAATATAAAAGTAGATTCAGCATTGCATGTACTAAAAGGAGCAGTCCAGAAAGTACTAAATGCAACCATAACAACTGGTGTTTATGCTGAAAATGATCATGGAAGATTAACAGTTGAGTTTGATAGAGATATTAATGAACAAGAAATTCTAGAAATAGAAAAACAAGCAAATGCAAAAATTCAAGAAAATGTTCCTATTCAAGTTTTAGATATGCAAAGAGCACAAGCAGAACAGCAATTTGGAAATAAGATATATGATAAATTTCCTATTCCTTCTCATATTAAAAATCTAAAAGTTATTGTAATAGATGATTGGAACTGGAATTGTTGTATTGGTCAACATTTTCAAAAAACAGGTGAAATTGGAACTATAAAAATAACAAAAACAAGGTTTAGAAATTCTAGGAATGAACTAGAAATATCATTCGATATTTCATAAAAACCTTTATAAACATATTTATTATCGATAATGACACGGGCAGCTAGCCAAATCCGGTAAGGCAATCGCCTGCAGATCTAGCTAAATTTTTAGAAGAAAGCGATCAATTATGGGTTCAAATATCAGAATCGAGGTTCAATACCTCCTGAGCTGAAAGTCCCATGCTGCCCTTTACATTTGGGTTATTAGAATGAAAACTGGAAAAGCATATGCATTTTTTAATTGTAGAGCCTCAAAAATTGAAATTGAAGCAGAATTGCCTACTATTAAGAAGCTCGCTCAAACACCAAGTCGATTAGAAATTTCTTTAAATGAAGGTTTTAATAAATTAAAATATGATCAAGATTTATTGAAATTTATAAAGCAAAATAAGGTATATCCAATCTTTTCAAGTAAGGAAATTATGACCAAAGCAAAACCAATTAAAATGATGGATTTAAGATATGTTATAGAAGCAAAATATCCTAATACAACTAATAAAGCAACAGCAGATGAATTAGCTATGATACTAAATCAAACTTATCAATCACCTTTATATCAAGATGAAGAACCATTTATAGGCAAGATTGTTTATAAAGAAGAAGGTAGATATGTTTTTATTTTCTAAATAGAAAATAATAACTTAATTTATATTAAACTTTTCAAATAATCCTTTTTATATTTGAACTTATTTTTTCTAGCTAATCTTAAAATAGCTCTATCAAATTTACTACCATATTGAGCAGCAATTTTCTTCCTAAAAGCATATTCTTTCGGTAATCCTAATGAAACAGCAGTCTCTCTTAAAATATATTTATTAACACCATCTTTAATTTTCAACTCAGGATCAATTATCATTGCTATTTTCACAATATCCTCATTTAAAAAAGGTAATAATAGTTTAATCTTAAAATATTTAGCAAGTTCTTCATCCCTTGTTACATCTCTTTCTTCAATGCTTTTAAGTCCATTCCAGCATTCTTCATATACATTTTTCTTATGTCTTTCATAACCAGCAAATAACTCTTCACTTCCTAATCCAGTTAAAACTGTTTTTATATTATCATCTTTAGCCATTTTACAAACACAATAAGTAACACAACCAACTCCAACTCTTGTAACATCATCGCTGTCTAAAATATCAACAACATTTTTTATTATACTCTCAGCTTCTGTTAATGTTAATATTTTTATTTTAATAGGCCACTTCATAATTTTACTTATTTTGATAGCTTCTATAACATCTTTAGAATTCTCTAATCCAACTGTATATAATTTAAATTTAATGCTTAATTTAGAACATAAAACAGCTAGTAAACTTGAATCAACACCTCCAGAAAAAGCAATACCAACTTTTTCTTTAGTTTTAATAGAATTCAAAAAAGCTTTGCTTAGTTGATCAATAATACTTTGTTTATTATATAATAATTCTTTATGTCTTAATTCATCTTCTAAATATCCAAACATATATTAATTAATAAAAACAGAATTTAAAAATTTATTCTTTTAAAATTTTTTCTAATTCATTCAAAATGCCTTGAGCATTTAACTCAGAACCATCCTTTTCCTTAATACTTATTTGCAAATTAGATTTTAATTCTTGAATTTTACTTATTTTTTTTTGTAAATTATATTTCTCTTTCAAAGTTATAAGGTAATCATCTGTAACATGATCTATGTAAAATCTATAACAACCCATATCTTGACTTTCCAAACATTGTTTTTTACTATCAAGAGTGAGTTTCTTTAAAGATTCATATTTTTTGTCTATCATTTTTATTTCCTAAATAAAAAAATAAAGAATTTACTTCATCTCTTTCATTTTACCGCCTCTACCAGAGGTAAAAATCAATCTGATGAAGAATATTGCTACTATTACTAGTACAATGTCACCAAGTATCCAAAGTATATTTGATCCAAATAAAGTTGGTATTCCTGTTACTCCACCTGTAGGTGTAGTAGCTTGTTTACCCTTAACATTAACGTTTACTGTACTTGTTTTTATGATGTTACTATCACTTTTAACAGTTATAATACCTGTGTAACTTCCGCTAGCATCACTATTTACAATTAATGTTATTGGTACTACTTTAGTTTCTCCAGCATCTAAAGTTACTGGCACATTAGTAGATTGTCCAAATCCACTTGCTGATAAGCTTAGAGTATAAACTACTTGGTCATTTCCATTGTTTGTAATTTGAACTAATACTTGCTTTGTATCTCCAGCATTTACATCAAAACTTGGTTCTATAGGTGTTAAAACTGTTTCTTGTCCAGGTATTACAGCTTGGCAACCTGAAACTATTAATGTAGCTGACTTTGAATTTGAAGCAGCTCCATCATCAAAGAACACTTCAGCTAATATTGTATATGTTCTTTCAGCAGCATCTTTTGGTATTGTAAATACTATATTTCTAAGTGTGTAATCATCATTTTTATCAACATCAAAAGTATCAGTTTGTAAATTTAATTTTAATTCAGAATTTTCTAGTCTGAAGTAAACATCTTGCTCATTACTTCTTCCTATATTTTCTGTTTTAATAGTAGCTGATATTTCATCTCCACAAGTTGCAGTACTTGGACTTAAGGTAAATGTTGGTATACTCATATCATTTTTTTCCTTCTTGATATCTATACTAACATAATCATAATCACATTGTCTATCTTCATAACTATCTTCAATTGCTCTAATATATAATCTATAATCATCTCCATCAGTAACATCACTTGGTATTTCCATACTTAATTCAAAAGTATCACTATCATCACTATCAATAGTTGTTGAATCAGATTCAACATCATCAACTCTTTCACCTTTAGTCATATCATATAAATAAGCAGTAACAACAATATCTAGATCTTTAGTATAATCATTATCTACTTTAATATCCATATCCATTGTATCCCCTGGTTTAAATTCATCACCATCATCTGGGTTATTAATTGTAACAGTTAATTGACCAATTTGACCTTCGCTACATATATTTGGCTCAACCCTTAGTGTTATGGTACCAGAATTTACAGAAGCAATTCCATCACTTGCAGTAAATACAATATCATTTTCTCCTACAAATTTACTATCTCTAGGATGGAATGTTACAATATTTCCAGCTACACTTACATCTATATCATCTAAAGTAGCTGGTGTCCATGTATAAGTTAAAGTATCACCATCAGCATCATGGAAATATGTTGCTAAATTTAAAGTCTGATCATTACCCTCATTCCATATTTGCTCTGGTATTGTTGGGCTATATGTTGGAACATCATTAACAGGATTTACTGTTACAGTAACATCATCAAAATAAGAATCACTAGGATCTGTTGCTGTAAATCTTATAGTTTCTATACCATTCCAATTAGCTTGTGGTGTAAGTGTTACAACATTTAAACTATTTTTAGCTACATTAATGTGTGCATTACCAGTCCATGTCCAGGTAACACCAGTAGCATAATTATCTAAATCTATGCTATTATCAACTGTATCCTCATTCATGTTTATATCTGGAATATTGAATGCAGGAACAGCTAAAACTATACTTGTTAGAATTAATAAAAATACAATTAAGATTCCTAATTTTTTCATTTTTAGTCCCCCTAAATTAATTTAGATATCTAAAATTATTACTATTTTACAGTTGTAACCCCTTTATAAATTTTATGGTGGTAAAGGATATATTAAAACATAGCTATTCTAGAATATAGATTAAAATCCAAAATGTTTTCGACGATTAATTCTTATCTTAATCCATACTCCTACTAAAATGGCTATTATTATCAAAGATCCTATTATACCCCAACTAATATTGGGTTTTTTAAACATATCGCTATTAAAACCAGCTTTTTCTAATACAGTTTCTATTAACTTATTTGCCTTTGGTGTATTAACAGTTGATCCAGTTACTCTGTTAGATTGAATAGGCGTTTCTTCTGTCACAGGCTGTTTTTTATTTCTATCTTTATTGTCAGCATCTTCTCCTCTAGGTGAACTTTCTGATCTTTTGATAACACTTAA
>JAPLZO010000006.1 GCA_026394995.1 Candidatus Woesearchaeota archaeon
TTTTGATTCTAAATGCTATTCTAATTTACTTAATAACAAAAAGAAAAGAATCTTTTTTATTATGGGCTTTTTCGCCAATTGTTTGGTATATGGCTCCATTTGTTAGTCCAATTTTACCAGTTTCATTTCTATTTTTATTAGCATATCACACATTAAAAAAATATGAAGAAAATAATAAAATAATCAATTTTGTAATATCATCACTATCTTTAGGTATTGCATGTAGCTTATGGAGTGCTGCTATATATTTAACAATTTTCTTTTTAATAGCTTTTTTTTATGATAAAAAACTATTACAATTTGTTTTATATCTAATTCCACTAATAATTGGATTCTCTATAAGACTTTTAATAGACTATACTTATTTAGGGTTTCCATTTTTCTCATTAATAACAGGATTAGGAAGTAATCTTATCCATATCTTCTCAAAATCAAGTTTAACTTATGAATATTATTTTCAAATACCATCATTCCTATCAGTATCATATCTTATATTACTTTTTTTATCATTATTAATAATTTCAGTATTAATATCATACAAAATTTACAAATTAATTAAGTTACATAAAATGAAAGAATTTTGGAGAGAAAACAAAAAGGAATTATTATTTTTAATACCAACTTCTATTTTATTCCTCTATCCACCTAATTTCCAATTTAGATACTTATTAATAATAACACCATTTATTATAATTTTTTTGAGTAAATCAATCAATAAAAAAGAATTAATAATTCATATCATAATATCCCTAATTGTTATAGGAGTATTAACCTTCCCATATTTTACAAATCAACAAGATAAATTAACCGAACAGGATTTAAATCAAATAGCTAAAGAATATCCAAATCAAAGTTTTATAGCTGGAAACTCTAATTATCAATATGCATTTATTTTTTCAACTTTATATTGGAATAAAGGCATAAAAGAATTTATATCATTTGATGATTATAACCTAAGCCAGCAAAATGAATCTATCTTTTCAAGATATGAGTTAGAAACAAAACCTAAAATGAACATATTAAAAAAGATAAAACTAACTTTTTTGTATGAAAGAACAGATAACAGAACTTATAATGATATAAAATATTTAATAATACCAAAAACAGAAGAGTCTATTGACATAGAAGTTATAGAAGTAAACAATTTAAAGATTTTACATCCTAAAATTAAAATACCCCCTCCACCAAAAGAATTTAAGTTGATTAAAGAGTATAATATCTTAGATCTTTACAAAAAAGAATAACTAATTCAAAAGCTTTTTATAGGGTATATTAAGCTAATCTCAAAATGAAACTAAGCATTATAACACCTATTTATAATGAAGAACTTAATATAAAACCACTCTATGATAGCCTCAAATCTGTTCTAAGTTCTATGAGAGTTAAATATGAAATAATATATGTTGATGATGGTTCTACTGATGATAGTTTAAAGAATATCAAAGATTTAAGAAAAAAAGATAAAAATGTAAAATTTATCAAATTTAGAAAGAATTTTGGTCAAACAGCAGCACTAAATGCAGGTTTAAAATATGCAACAGGAGATTATGTAGTAACCTTAGATGCAGATTTACAAAATGACCCAAAAGATATCCCAAGATTAATACAAAAATTAAAAGAAGGTTATGATTTAGTTGTAGGATGGAGATATGATAGAAAAGACCCATTCTTTAAAAAAATTTCATCATTATTTGCAAGTTTTTTAAAAACATTAGTTCTAAAAGAACAAATTCATGATCCAGGTTGCATGTTAAAAGCATTTACAAAAAATGCTGCAAAAGATTTAGAATTATATGGGGAGATGCATCGTTATATAACAGCTCTATTAAAACTAAAAGGATACAAAATTACAGAAATTAAAGTAAGACATCTACCAAGAGTTCATGGAAAAACAAAATATGGTAGTAAAAGATTGATAAAAGGTTTTTTAGATTTATTAATAATAAAATTCTGGATGGATTATTCAACTCGTCCAATTCACTTTTTTGGAGGCTTAGGCATACTATCTTCATTAATTGGTCTTATTTCTGGGGTGTATTTAGTTATCGACAAATTTGCATTTGGTAAACCAATAGGGAATAGACCTCTATTATTATTCTCAGTTCTATTAATAATACTTGGATTTCTGTTAGTCATTTTTGGATTCTTAGCAGACATAATGGTTAAAATTTATTATAATCAGAAAAATGAAGAATCCTATAGTATAGAATATAAACAATTTTAATATGGACAAATCTAAATTAAAAGAAATTGAATTACATGACAAATTATCTAATAAATACGAGAATATAAGACTTAAAAATAAAAATGGATTGTATTATAATAAGATTTGGTCAGAAAAAATTCTAGATAAAATCTCTAAGGATTTTAATAATGTTTTAGATTATGGTTGTGGAACCTGTACATTTTATAAGTATATAATCTCAAAATATGATAATACTAATTATATAGGAACAGATATATCTTTTTCAATGATTAATGTAGGTAAAAAAGAATTTAAAAATATAAATGTAGCAGTAGCTGATGGGGAGAAATTACCTTTCAAAAATAATTCTTTTGATTTAATAATAGGTCGTGGTATATTACATCACTTAATAAACCCTGAGAAAGGAATTAAAGAATTATCTAGAATTTTAAAAGGTAATAAACAAGTTATATTTTCAGAACCAAACAATAACATCTTATTAAGTATACCTAGATTTATTGCTAAAAAAACAACAAAACATTTTACAAAAACTCATAAAGATTTCAAAAGAAAAGAATTAATAAAATTATTTCAAAGTAATGGTTTTAAAATTAGGTCTATTGAAAACTTTGGTTATTTTGCCTTTCCTTTTGGTCTACCCGATATAATGCCCATTTTAAGATTAATGCCTTTTTCATTATTCAAAATATTAATAAAAATAGATAAAATAATATCCAAAATACCTTACATTAAAATATTAAGTTGGCATACTATAATTTTAGCTGAAAAAGAATGAATAAGATATATTTATAAATAATATTAAAAATAATCTAATCATGCCTCAAAATTTAATATCAAGAATAAATAAAATTCATAGAGAACAGGGTTTATCAGTTCTTACTAAAAAAATTTTTAACTCAACGATGAGTGTCTTAAGTTATCCATATTGTTTAATTAAAATAAAAACAATCAAAAATGATAATGCAGAAAAATTAGTAGATTTTACTTTTAATAAATGTTATGGTCTGATTAAACCCATGCAGATTAAAAAAGAAATTTTAGAACTTATAAATATATTAAAAAAATTTCAACCCAAAAATATACTTGAAATAGGTACAGCACGTGGAGGAACTCTATTTTTATTTTCTCATATAATTCCAGAAGATGCTTCTATAATAAGTATCGATTTACCTCATGGAGAATTTGGAGGAGGTTATCCAAATTGGAAAATACCATTATACAAATCATTTGCTATGAAAAATCAAAAAATACACTTAATTAGAAAAAATTCACATAAAAAAGAGACTTTAAAACAAGTTAAATCTATTTTGAAAGAACAAAAAATAGATTTTTTATTTATAGATGGAGATCACACATGCGAAGGTGTAAAAAAGGATTATTTAATATATTCTCCTTTAGTAAAAAAAGATGGTATAATTGCATTCCATGATATAGCAATTCATCCTCAAGGAAGTGGTTGTAAAGTAAACAAATTTTGGAATGAAATAAAGAAAAAACATAATTATAAAGAGATTATTGATGAACATGACCAAAATTGGGGAGGTATTGGTATATTATACCCTAAATAATTATTATTTATTTATGCTCGTTTAAAGATACAAAAACTATATAAACTCTTTTTTATTGAGCTTGATTAATGGTACTTGAATCAATAATATCACCTTTAAAAGCTGAAAAAAAACCATGGGATTTATTCTTTATTGGATTACTTTATTCATCAGTAGCCATGTTTTTAGCTTTATGGATATTTAGAGATCAGGCTAGTTTAGTTATGGTTTTCCTAACAGTAACAGCAACAGTTCCATTAATGTATAATACACTAAAATTTGAAGAAGAAAAAGATTTAGCTATTCCAAAAGAACGTGCACTAATTAAAGAGCATGGTAAAGCATTATCATTTTTTATGTTTTTATTTTTAGGATTTTTATTAGCTTTTACTGTTTGGTATGTTTTTTTACCTGAAAAAATAATAGAACAAACTTTTAATATTCAACTACAAACTATCAAAACAATAAACTCAAACATACTAGGTTTTTCTATAAATTCTGCATCAAATGTTTTATTACAAATATTTTCAAATAATGTTAAAGTATTTTTATTTTGTGTATTTTTCTCATTTTTTTATGGTGCAGGAGCTATTTTTATTTTAACATGGAACGCATCAGTAATAAGTGCAGCTGTAGGCACGTTTATAAGAAATAATCTTAGTATGTATGCTAATGCAGTTGGCTTAACAAAAGTAGCTGGTTATTTTGGTGTTTTTTCACTAGGTTTATTAAGATATTCTATTCATGGTGTTCCAGAAATATTAGCTTATTTTATAGGGGGGTTAGCTGGAGGCATTATTTCAGTTGCTGTGATAAGACATGATTTTGGAAGTGGTCATTTCAAAAAGATATTATTTGACTCACTAGACTTAATTGTTTTAGGTATATTTGTCTTATTTATTGCAGCGTTACTTGAAGTATTTATGACTCCTTTATTTTTCTAAATATGTCAGATGAACTTAAACAGAGAAAAGAGAATTTATTTAAACTAATCAAAGAAAATGAGAAATATATAATTTATTCTATATTAGCTTTTATAATTGGTATTGGTTTTTGGATAAGAACTAGAAATTTACCTTTACTAAAAGATATTACAACAGGCAAATACATACCAATGGAACTTGATTCTTTTGTTTATTTAAAATATGCTCAGTATATTCTAGAACACGGTAAATTATATGCTATTGATATGATGAGATATTTTCCTCTTGGTGCTAATATGTCTCAAGAAAATGTATTCTTATCTTATTTTATAGTTTATTTATACAAATTTATTCATATATTAATACCCAATGTAACCTTGGAATTAATTGATATTCTCTATCCACCAATAGCTTTTGGAATAGCAACAATATTTTTCTTTTTATTAATTAGAAGATTGTTTAATGCAAGAGTTGCTTTATTATCATGCGCATTTCTAACAGTTATACCTACATTTTTACCTAGGACAGTAACTGGATTTTCAGATAAAGAAGCTTTTGGTATATTATTAATGTTTATTGCATTTTATTTTTATGTGGTTGCATGGCAATCTAAAAAAATTAATTATAATATCATTTTTGGATCTTTAGCAGGAATATTCACAGGACTAATGTCTTTGGCATGGGGGGGTGTTGTTTATGTAACAATGACTCTTTCATTTTTAACTTTAGTTGAATTATTTTTAAACAAATTTGAAAAAAAAGATTCTTATATCTATGCATCATGGTTTATATTTACTATATTTATAATGTCTTTTTTTACAGGTAAATATGGTGGTATCTCTGGTTTGATACATGCACCAACGTATAGTATGTTGTTTTTTACTATGCTAATAGTAATAATAGATTTCTTATTAATAAAACATGATTTATTTAAGGTAAGAGAAAAGATAGAAAAAAAGATGCCTCCAGGTATATTTAGTCTTTTAATCGCTCTAATATTAACCATAATAGGAATTATAATCATCTCTGATTTGGGATTATTATTACAACAAATCAAATATCTTTTCTTAAAGATGATAGGATCTATGTCTATAGAAACAAGATTTGGTTTAACAGTTCAGGAATCTGCAAGGCCTTACATTTCAACATGGATTTCTGATGTAGGTTGGATATTTACTATATTATTTATTTTAGGTTCCATAATTTTATTTTATGATATGATTAAACATATAAAACATAAAACTAAACTATTCACTTTTTTATATGGAGTAACTATCTTTTCATTCATATTTGCTAGGTACTCAAGTAATTCAATTTTAAATGGAGATACCTTTTTATCAAATCTACTATTTCTAATAATACCAAGTCTTTTTATTTTAACTATGATATATATCTACATCAAAACATTTTATAAAGATAAAGAATCATTTAAAGAAATTGTGAATACAGATAAAAAATATATTCTTATATTTATCTTATTTATTTTGATGAGTATTACAGCTTTATCTGCAGTAAGAAATGTATTTACTTTATCTATAATAATATCTTTTTTAGGATCATATGCTTTATATAGAGGTTTTGAAATAGCTTATGCTTCAAAAGATAAATTAGTAAAATATACTCTTATAGCTTTAATATTAATTTTATTATTTGCACCATTCATAAATGGTAGTTTAGTAAATGATACCCAAGATGTTTATACTCAAGCAAAATATACTGGTCCTGGTTATAATCAACAATGGCAATTAGGTATGGATTGGGTTAGAAAAAATACACCAACAGATACAGTATTTGCACATTGGTGGGATTATGGTTATTGGGTCCAGGGTGGTGGTGAAAGAGCAACAGTAACTGATGGTGGTAATTGGATATCAGTATGGAATTATTTCTTAGGAAGACATCTATTAACAGCACAAAATGAAACAGAGGCTTTAGAATTTTTAAAAACACATAATGTATCATATGTTTTAATAATCTCAGATGAAATTGGTAAATATGGAGCTTATTCAAGTATTGGATCTGATACAAATTATGATAGATTATCTCAAATAGGAACATTTACACTTGAACCAACAGCTACTCAAGAAACAAGAAATGAAACCTTATATGTATACACTGGAGGTTTTCCATTTGATGATGATTTTATTTACAAAGGAACATTATTACCTAGAGGAAAAGCAGTTATAGCAGGTATAATACTACCAACCAAATCTGATAATAACTCTTTAACAATAGGACAACCAATTGCTGCAACATTTTATCAAAATAAGAGATATGATTTATCAGTACAATGTGTATACTTTAATGGCCAAGAAATTGATTTTCCAACCTATGATATAGGTGGATGTTTTAGAATTGTTCCTCAAATACAATCAAATGGCCAAGGAAACCTTATTGGTGGTGGTTTTTATTTATCTGAAAAAGTAAGAAGAACTCTATTTGGGCAACTTTATTTGCTAAATAAAAAATGGTCTAATTTTACAGAAGTTTATAATGATCAAGACAAATGGCCTTTAGCTTTTTATAGAAATACCCCAATTGGTCCAATGAAAATTTGGAAAGTAACTTATCCACCAGATATAAAACCAAATGATAAATATTTATCAACGACATTCCCAAATAGACAAATACAATATACAGAAGGTTGAAAATGTATAAATTAATAATAATATCTTCTTTAATCAGTTTTTTTGTAACTTTAATAGCAATACCTAGATTAATTAGATACCTTAAACTTATTGGTCTTGAAGTTAAGGATCTTAACAAACAACACAATACACAATTAGTACCTTTATCAGGTGGTATAGCAGTTATGGCTGGTTTGTTTATGGCTACAATGTTTTTTATTTTTGTTCAAACTTTTGTTTATAATAATAAAAATAATCTAATTCAAATTATAGGTGGTCTTCTTACTATAGTTATGATTACATTCATTGGATTTGTTGATGATTTACTAATCAAAAAAAATAAAGAATCATCCTATGGTCTAAAACAATGGCAAAAACCATTACTCACATTAGTTGCAGCAATACCACTAGTAGCAGTTTATGCTGGTGGTGCTATAATAAAAATTCCATTAATAGGAAGATTAGATCTTGGGTTAATGTACATATTAATATTAATTCCAATTGGAATAGTTGGAGCAGCCAATATGGTCAATTTATTAGGGGGTTTTAATGGTGTCGAAACAGGAATGGGTATAGTCTACACAGGAATGTTAGCCTTATATGCTTATATAAATAATAGACCTACTGGATTATTGATATCTTTAATCACATTTTCCGCATTAATAGCATTCTATTTTTATAACAAATATCCAGCAAAAATATTTCCAGGAGATTCTTTAACATA
>JAPLZO010000042.1 GCA_026394995.1 Candidatus Woesearchaeota archaeon
AGATAAATTTGGATAGGTATACTAAAATCATTAATAAATTTTTTAGATGTTAGATCAATTATTTTAAAACAAAAATATATTATAAACAATAAAGTAATCCATCCAATTAAATGTGAAATTTTATCATGCTTATTTGATAAATACAAAATAATGTTATTTATTTTACTCATTTTTTATCCAAACCACTTAATCATAGATTCTTGTTTTTCTAAATCTTTACCAAAAATACTTTCAATTCTTCTTTTAGTTAAATCAATAGTTTGTTTTAAATAAGCTGGTAAAGCATATTTCTCAGCTAATTGTATTGAAGGTTCTAAATACTTAACAATACTACCTTCTGCAATGGTAAATATAATATTTCCACCACATTTCAAACAACTACCTTTTATTGGTGGTCTTCTATACTTCTCATTACATTTAGAACATCTAAATTGTTGCATTGAAAACTTTCTTAAATTACCTTTTATATCTCTTAAAAAATGTCTCTCTATCACTAATCTTGCAACATCAGCTTCATCAACAGCTCTAATTTTTTCAGCTAAGTCCATTTGCCCCATAACTTTTTCTTCCATTGTTGGCAATTGCTTATATGCACTACATCTCACACCAATATTGATATCAGAAACATCATGAGTAAACCCAAAATCATAAAATTGCTTTTCTGTTCCTAACCTACTTTTTAATTGTTCTATTTTGATATCCCATGGTTTTTTATAATTCATAGCAGCTTCATAAAATTCTAATGGATATCTCCATAGAACATCTATATCAAATGCCATATCATCTATTTCAGCAGGAATTAATCTAGAAGTTAAAACTAAAGGTGCATCTTGAGTAGCACCTCTATGTGCAGGCAAGTATTGTCTTGAGAAATTTAATAATGCATCCATCAACAACATTATACAATTTTCATCACCTTCACAATCTCTTCTTTGTGCAGCATGCCACATTGGATGTGCATAACAACCTTGTGTATCACTAAAACCAATTATTCTCCCAACAATAGCTGCAGATGTATGTGGCGCTAACCCAATAACAATATGCCCAACTAAATCTTTTTTAGATTTAAAATTATAAAATTTTTTTAAACCATATAATTGTACAAGTAAATCATCAACAAATTTTCCAGTTCTAAATAAGATTTCATCAGCACCTTCTTCAACAGCATCCGTACATCTTGGTAAGATAATATCTTGAGGTTTAATTTCAATTAACTGATCTTCTTCAGTTAACTTTTTTCCATGAATATCTTTCTCATAACCCAATTCTTTTAATTTCTCAATGCTTGTTCCTATTTCTTTAGCCCTAAAATGAGTTATTGGCATTTCAGTCATATCAAATCTTATTGTTCCATCTTTATTAACATACAAATTATAAGAAGCTCTTAATATTCCTTTAATCAAGTTTTCAGGAGTATGATCTTTATTACTTGTTCCTCTAACGCCTTTTATTAATTCAGGTATTTTTTCTAATTTTAATTTATTTGAAGCATTTTTAAAATAATATTTTATATCTATTTCTTGTTGTTTATACCCATTCAATTTCCCATGTTCATTACATGTATTTTCTTTAAATTCCTTATCACATTTAACACAATAATATCTTTTCTTAGTTTTATTTCCACAAGTTTCACAAATAGAATAAATTGTATTTTTATTGCACCATTCACAAAAATATAATGGAAAATCACCTGTAACTTTACCAGACTCTAAAGCTGCTTGAAAACATCTTAATCTCCCACCTTCTTTACCCACTGGAAATAGAACTTGAGGACTTCCTGTTAATTTTCTTATCTTAGCTTTTTCAGGTCTTCCCATTCTTGCTCCAATAAATGTTCCTGATTTATCTCTAAAAATTAAATCTTGATTTAATATTTCTAAGGGTTTTTCCTTACTTTCATCTATATTTTCTAAACTTGTTTTAAATACCAAAGCCCAATCATCTTCTATTATGACATACTCATCTTTCTTGAATTTATGTGGAACTCCTAATA
The DNA here is from genome assembly GCA_026394995.1 of Candidatus Woesearchaeota archaeon. Taxonomy (GTDB): domain Archaea; phylum Nanobdellota; class Nanobdellia; order SCGC-AAA011-G17; family JAPLZO01; genus JAPLZO01. The sequence goes on from JAPLZO010000042.1 coordinate 1,994, forward strand.
ACTCTAAAATTCTTTTTGGGTCTTCTCCTTCAACATCTTTTTTAACATCATAAACAACAGGTAATTTCAGATTTTTATCTTTAAGTTCACCTTTATTAATCCAATCAACTAAAACTAAAATTTGTTTTTTACTTACATCATTCCAATGAAATGTATATCTTGGATGTAAAGGAATTTTTAACATTTTAGAAATCTTAATTGCTTCCTCAGCACTTACTTCTTGTCTAGGATTCTCTATGATTTTATTTATTAATTTTTCATTTAAATCTAATTCTTTTAAATCTTTATCCTTAACGACTTTTTCTAATTCAACAGAATACCACTCTTCATTATAACCACAAGGAATTAATTTATGTGCTCTATTAAAAAATTCTCCATAATTAACTAAAAAATCTCCTAAAAATAATATTTCTTCGATTTCCTTAGCATATTTTTTAGCATCTTTTTCATTTTCTAAAAATAAAACATCTCCATTTTTTAATTTAACAATAGGTCCTTCAATAGTATCACAAGGTGCCATAGCACTACTTTTACCCGGTCTTTCATATCTTAATTGTGTTCCAGTTCCTATATAATTATTTAAAATATGCATAGTAGCAGGACTCATACTCATACTACTTAATCCAGAAGTTCTTGATCTACCATATCTTAATCTAAATCCTCCTGTTCTTAATGGATGTGTTAAAATTGGTCTTCCTGCAACCAAATCTTTAATATATGTATAATCTGGATTTATTTTTGTTTCTTCTTCTACTAAATCTTTATCTTTAGCTTTAATCTTCTTTTGAATTTTTAAAAATTTTTCAAGAAAATCCCAATGTTCCATTCCCATTTCTTTACCCCAATTAGAAATTTGTTTGAAAACTTTTGGAGCTTTTTGTGTAATACCTTCTCCTATAACCAAACAAAAACCATTTCTTAATCTATTTGTTTCTATTCTTTCTAAATCTTTATAATTGCTAACTTCATATTTTTCACTTGGATCACCATCAACTTGCACAGGTAAATTTTTAACCATAAATGCAATTTCTTCTTCACTTGGTAAATATTGTAAATTAGTAACTTTTTCATGATAATCATATAATTCAGTTACGCCTCTTTTAATTTCAATATCAGTTGGATCATATTCAGCATAATTCATATTTTTTCTTACATAATCAGCTATAACTAAAGTACTAGAAGCAGCTGTTCCACCAGCACTTCTAATTGGACCTGAAAACATTAAACAAAAATATTTTTTTCCATCTTTTCTATTTTTAATTCTTAATTCAACAAAACCTTCTAAAGGACTAGCAACAATACCAAGTGTCATATAAGCCAATCCAGCTCTAATTCCTGTTTCCATTGCTTTTTTTTCATCTTCAAAACTACAGAATTTCTCTTGTGCAATTTCTAATGCAATTGTTAAAGCAACTCTCCAATCTAATTTTCCATATTTTTCCTCAAGTTCTTCAATTCTTTTAACCATATTTGTACCTTTAATTTGTGGTGCAACAGCAGAAATTAATCCTTCTACTCTTTCAGCCATATTTTTAGCTAAAGGAATATCAACTCTATCTTCAGGATCATAACCTTTTTTTCTAGCTACATCTGCTATCTCATAAGCTTGTAGTACATTTTTTTCTAATTCTTGAAAATATTCTTCCATTTTAGTTTATTTTTTCCATTCTCCAATTTTCTCTCCTTTCAATAACTTGTCTAACATTTCTAACTCTTCATAAATACCTTCAATTAAATCATAATTTTTTGCTTCTTCTAAAGTTACCCAAACATATTCTGTTAGTGCACTACATAATTTTATTTCACCATCATCATGATCTGCAAAAAGACTAACAATTAAAGTTGGAATACCATCTTCTCTAATATAAGATAAGCTTGTTACATATCCAAAATTTTTAATTTTTAATCCGGTTTCTTCCATAACTTCTCTTCTAAGTAAATCCTCAAAAATATTATACCAATGAGAATTTGTATCTTTAGGTCTTGTACTATAATCATTCATCTCTAATTTTCCACCAGGCACAGTCCATAAATTTGGAAAGGCTTTTTCATTAGGTGATCTTTTTGTAATCAAATATTTTCCATCTTTTACAATGATTCCAGTTACAACAACATAATGAGCTTTATTTGGATCCATTTTATGCCTCCTTACTAAATTTTAGCATGTTTATTTCTCTAGTTTTAAGATTAATAATAGGAACTTTACCTGGATCAGGATTATTTCCTGTTTTTTCTTGGAAATCTGTTTTAGCTTGCCAACAGGAACAATTTATAGTTATGATATTATTATAAGTTGAAATATCAGATCTATGCATCTCTCCTGTAACAATTATATCTGGAATTTTTTCTATAACTAAATTATCTTTTTCAATATCAGGAACATACAATGCTGATCCATGTGTTGGTGCTAAATGTCTCCTTTGTAACAAATATTTTAAAATTAAATTTGGATTATCTCTAGCATTATTTTGTCTTAAACTTTCTATATTATTAACATAATAATGAAAACCATATCCATGATACATTAGAATGTCATATCCACTAAAATCAGGGCTTGAGTGTATATTAACATATCCAGGATTACTAACCATTGTAACATTGGGTAATTTATATAATGATTTTGCAAATTCTTTATCCAAAACAGGTTGAGGAACACCAATTCTTAAAGCATCATGATTACCAGGACAAATTATAATATTGATATCTTGTCTTATCTGTGATAATATCTCAGCACATTTATCATATTGCCTTACAACATCACTTATCACTAATTCTTGATCTTGTCCTGGATATATACCAATACCATCAATTAAATCACCAATTATAAATAGATATTTCAAATTCTTAGCAACTTTTCTTTGTTTAAAACTACCCAAACTACCATTTAACCATTTTACAAATTTACCAAAATCATCAGCTAAAAAATTAACAGAGCCAATATGTAAATCAGAAATAAAAGCAGCATAAACTTCATCTTCAGTTTTTTTAACATCTCCAACAACCATTGCATCAGGTAATATTATACTTGTTGTAAAGATTATTCGATCACCTAATACACCCGTTACACCAATAACCTCATCTAATGTTAAATCCTTAGCAAAATTAAATAATTCATCTCTATTTTTATTTATCAAAACTGTAATGTAACCTGTAGGATCTTCTAAAGTCAACAAAACATTTCCATTTTTAGTTATTTGTTTACCATACACTAACCCGATTGTACTAACAATTTCTCTAGTATTCTTCCCTATTAATCTATTAATAGAAACAGCTTTTTGTAATTCTATTCTATTCATGAGCATTTTCCTAATGCTTTCATATCTTGATTTAAAGTAACCCACAAAATCCTTTGTCTCTCTTTTTTTAGATTCCTCAGCAAAAGATTTTAATATTATAACATTAGAATCAATTCTCTGTGGTTTTTCTATTACCAAAGTTTCTTCGGGTTTCTCAACTTGCTCTAAGATTGTATTTAGTTGTTCTTTCTTAACTGGATTTATATTATAATTCAACAAATCTAGAAAAGTATGATATATCTTTCCATTTCTACCCTTTTCATAAAAACTTTTAGATTTTTCAAATTCCAACCAATTAATATCAATATTTCCTCCATTATTTTTTATAACATAAAATAGATCTTTATTTATCACAATAGGTTTATCCTTAGAAATAATTTTTTCATTAATTAAATTAAAAAATTCTTCATCAAATTCAACATCTAAAAAATCTGGACTAATTAAATAACCTTTCTCTATAAATTTACCAATAATCTCTTCTTTATTCATATACCCAAACCCTCTTTTAATATGTCATTTATTTTATCTATAACAGAAGGTGGGACAGCTAAACACAATTCTCTAGTTCTACCATATCTACCTTTACTAATTACTTTAGCATTAATAATACCTAACATATCCAATTCTGCTATGATATCAGAAACTCTTCTTTGTGTTAAAGGTCTTACACCACACTTAAAACAATATTCTTTATATGTATCATATATATCTCCTGTAAAAACAGGTTTACTAGAACGATTTTTAACATCTAATAATGAATATAATGTTATCTTAGATTGTTTTGGTTGTGTTGATATAACATCTAATATTCTATCATGTTCTATTTTTCCTTCAGCAGCATCAATATCTTCTATTTCTATGAAATTTTTATTTTCCCTTTCAGCTAATTCACCAGCAACTCTTAATAATTCTAAAGCTCTTCTTGCATCTCCATGTTCTCTAGCAGCATAAGCAGAACATTTTTCAATAACGCCTTCTTTAAAAGCACCTTTTCTAAATGCAATTTTTCCTCTTTGTTGTAATATTTGTTGTAATTGTATTGCATTATATGGTGGAAATACCAATTCTTCTTCTGACAAAGATGATTTTACTCTTGGATCTAGATTATCTGTAAAAACTAAATCATTTGAAATTCCTATTAATGATATTTCACTATTTTTTAATTCTGTACTTAATCTTGTTAGATTATATAAAACATTATCACCAATTTTTTCTACTAATTGATCAATTTCATCTAGCACAATAACCAATAATAATTTTTTTTCATCCAATTCATTAATAAATAATTTATAAACTTCATCAGTTGGTAATCCTGTTGCAGGAATTTCTTTTCCAAATTCTCTTGCTAATTGTGCTATCAATCTATATTCAGTATCAGCTATTCTTTTTAATTTACAATTTAAATAAATGATTTTTAAATTAATTTTATTTTTCTTGGCAACTTCATTCATATTATCGCAAACATGCTTTATTGTTAATGTTTTACCAGTTCCTGTTTTTCCAAAAATAAAAACATTAGAAGGCTTTTCCATTCTTAATGAAGGTGCTAATATACTTGCAATTTGTTTGATTTGTTTTTCTCTATATAGAACATCTTCAGGATTATAATTAGATTGTAATGCTTTTTTATTAACAAAAATAGGATCTTTCTTAATATAATCTTCAAAAAAAGAAGTTAATTTCGACAAATTCTACCACCCCACTTTAGCTTAATTATAAATAAACAATTTTTTTAATTTAAGATTATATATAAACATTATTATTCCAAAAAATGAACACCAACACCTATATTTCCACTGGACATATGTTTATATAAATTAACACCTCAATTTCTTATAAAACTTTAAAATGATAACACTTCTCTAACATATATATTATATAATTATATTTTTTATATTATTATTATATATTATAGAAAAACTTATATAATATATAATAATAAATCGTCGATAAATTTTTCCTAATTTTAAAGTAAAAAATTAACTTACTATTCAACAATAATTCATTAAATAATAAATTTCACTTATTTTATTAAAAATAAGTCAAAATAACCTCCACTTGAACTCATGGTGTAGGGGTATTATATAAATTTTAATTATATATAACAACTTAAATAATCTATATCTACAATCTGAATCTTATGTGTATTACCATTATAATTTAATCTTTCACTAATTATATCATATTGATCATTTATTATAGATTTAGATATTTCAAACAAAGCTACAAAACGTTTTTCTAAAGTTATAGGCCACTTATATCTTTTATTTATCTTAAAAAAGTTTAAATCACAAATTGAAATTAAATAAATATACTTTGGTTTAGACAACTCAATTTCTAAATCTGATGTAAAACCCCAAAAGAATTTAGGTAATTGACTCCAACTTAATCTTTCCTCTCTACAAGAATTAATTTTTATCCATTTCTGTGCTTCAAGTTGGATTAAGAGCTTATCAAGACTCTCTTTTACTTCATTATCTTGAGTAGTTAAAGTTATATATAATTCTTTTATCATATTATAATGAAAATATCAACATCTATTAATACTTTTAATAATACTTAAAATATAGATTATAAACCAGAAAGCTTTATAAAGAAGTATTGCATTTAAAAAATAAATATAAAGGAGGATTTATAATGTCAGACGAAAAAAGATACTCTAGATTCTTGCTCGGAAAAACTGTTGTTACAAAATCAGGAAAAAGATTTGGTGAAGTAGGTGCTTTAACATTTGAAACAAGAACTGGTGAGTTAATACAAATCGTTCTTAAAAATCCAACATCTTACACACAAAATCTAGAACTAGAGAGAGATCCTCAAGGAAACATGATGATCCCATACTCAACAGTTATTGCAATAGGTGATTTTGTAGTAGTTGCTGAAGAAGACATAATTTAATTCTAGAAGATAAATCCAAAAGATTTTTAATATATACTTCTATATATAATGTATGTTAAAGTTTAAAACAACTAAGGATATTAAAATATCTAACAAAATAGTAGACCAAATTATAGGTCAAGATGAAGCAGTTAATATTATAAAAAAAGCATCTAAACAAAGACGTCATGTTTTACTAATAGGCGAACCAGGTACTGGTAAATCAATGCTTGGCCAAGGTCTTGCTGAATTATTACCTAATCAAAGATTAGTAGATATAATATCATTACCTAATCCATCAGATGAAAATTTACCTCTAATTAAATCTTTACCAAAAGGAAAAGCTCAATCATTATTTTCAGAAGCAAAACTTAGATCTATGACCTCTCTAAAAAATCAAAATATTTTATTTTTTATATTGGCCATAATTGCAGTAATAACTCCTTGGTGGATCAGAAAACAATATGGTGATATAATGGCAGCAGCCTCTTTAATAGGATCTATGATCTTCTTAGGATTATTTGTTTTATTCTTAAATTTGAACAAAAGAATGAAAACTCAAAATCAATTACCAAAGATATTAGTTGATAATTCGAATAATAAAAGAGCTCCATTTATAGAAGCAACAGGAGCTCATGCAGGTGCTTTACTTGGAGATGTTCTACACGATCCTTTCCAATCTGGAGGTTTAGGAACACCTGCTTATGAACGTGTAGTTCCAGGTATGATTCATCGTGCTAATGGTGGTGTTTTGTTTATAGATGAAATTTCATTATTACAACCAAATACCCAACAAGAATTATTAACAGCTTTACAAGAAAAGAAATATCCTATAACCGGACAAAGTGAAAGATCAGCAGGAGCAATGGTCCGAACAGAACCAGTTCCATGTGATTTTGTTTTGGTTGCAGCTGGTAATTATGAAACAGTAAAAAACATGCATCCAGCCTTAAGATCTAGAATTAGGGGTTATGGTTATGAAATTCAAATGAACACAATGATGGATGATACTCCTGAAAATCATGATAAAATTGCTATTTTTATTGCTCAAGAGGTTATTAAAGATAAAAAAATACCTCACTTTACAAGAGAAGTAGTTGAATTTATAATAGATGAAGCAAAAAGGCGCGCAGGTAGAGCTGGTAAATTAACACTTAAACTAAGAGAATTAGGTGGTCTAGTACGTGCAGCAGGTGATTTAGCTATAGAAGAAAACTCAAAATTTGTAGAAAAATCTCATTTAATTAAAGCAAAAACTCTAGCAAGAACTTTAGAACAACAAATTGTTGATAAATATATTGATGAAAAGAAAAGATATAATATAATAATAACAGAAGGTAATCTAGTAGGCCGTGTTAATGGCTTAGCTGTAATTGGTTCTGAATCTTCATACTCTGGAATTGTTTTACCTATTGAATCAGAAGTAACTTTTGGTGGCAAAAAAACAGAATTTATTGCAACAGGAAAACTAGGTGAAATAGCAAAAGAAGCTATTAAGAATGTTTCAGCCATTATTCTAAAATACTTTGGTGAAGATATTAAAGAAAAATATGATATATTTATACAATTTATACAAACTCATGAAGGTGTTGAAGGAGATTCAGCATCAATAGCAGTAGCAACATCAATAATATCAGCTCTTAAAAAAGTTCCAATAAGACAAGATACAGCACTAACAGGATCTTTATCTGTTCGTGGTGAAGTTTTAGCAGTAGGTGGTGTAACCCAAAAAGTAGAAGCAGCTATTGAAGCAGGCTTAAAACAAGTTATTATCCCTAAATCTAACGAAAAAGATGTTATGCTATCCAAAGAAAATGCTAAAAAAATCAAGATAATACCCGTTTCTAATATTCAAGAAGTTCTAAAAGAAGCACTAGTCTGGAAAGGCAAAGAAGATATTCTAAGAAAGATAATTAATAGCAAGTAATGTTAATTCTAATATATAAAAACTAAATTAAATACCTTCACATAAATTTACTTCTTCAACATCTAAATTACTTAAATCATAACCCTTTCTTTTTAGTTCTTGTAATCTAACTTCACTAGTTTTATGTTCTTGATATATTATAGAAAAAGATAATTCAGCAAGACCATTCGGATCATGATGAGAGCACACTTTTGGATCAACAAGATTATCATCAGCTCTACATGTTAAATAAATTCCTTTTAATTTACCATCAATACTATAATTTTGTTCTATAGTATATCCTCCATGATCTTTATGTTCTTCCAAAAAAGATTCAGCTTCTTCTAATATAAGTTCACTTTCAGCAATACCTTCTATTTTTGTTATGCTTTTAAGCCTAGAAACTAAATCCATTCCTACCATCATCCTTTCATATTATCATTATTTATAAATATTTAGTTACATTAGTAAATGTATCATAAGACAAAATAATAACATTTAAATAATACTAACTTTTACTTATTTACATGCCAATAATAGGTTATTATTACGATAAAATTTTAATGGAAAAAAACAAGAAAGTAGAGTCAGATCTAGAAGTTAAAAACAAGGTTCAAATAACAGATATAGAAGAATCTGATATGCCTTTCAAAGAAAAAGGTCGTTCAACATTAAAATTTAAATTTAATTTTGAGCTATTATTCGAACCTAAAATAGGCAAAATTGTTTTTAATGGGCATGTTCTATTTATGGAAGATGAGAAAACAATAAAAGACATTCTAAAATCTTACAAAAAAGATAAGAAATTACCCCAAGAATTAACATTACAAATTCTAAATACAATCCTATACAAGGCACATTTAAAGGCTTTAGATTTGGGTAATGAACTTAATTTACCAGCTCATTTACCAATTCCGAAGATAAGTGCAAAAGCCAATATAAAAGATTATATAGGCTAAAAGTAGTACTATATACCGAATAAATTATATACTACTTAAAACTCTCACTTTTATGTCAAAATTATCAGCACAAAAGATAAAAAAATTAAAAGAAGAGATCCTCACTTTGCTTTATCATAATGATCTAAAAGCAATGTTCACTAATGAAATAGCTTCTTCTCTAATCCGCGACGAAGAATTTATAAAAAAATTATTAACAGAATTAAAAAATGATAGCCTTGTTATTGAAGTTTCTAAGTCCAAAGAAGGCTACAACTACTCCAAATGGAGGCGTTGGACCTTATCTCCTAAAGCTAGAGAAGCTTATAAGCAACTTTTATAATTCTCACTTTTTATTTATCCTTTTTCAAAACAACAATCCATATAAATAACCCCCTCTTATTATACCCAATGCCTAACTCTAATGACCTTAAGATTCTAGAAAAAAATATAAAGAATTCTTTCTCCAAATTAAAAGAAGACATAGAATTTATTAAAGATAAGACCAAAAGTAACGAAATTAGCCTTAATTTAATAAAAAAAGATATAGAAGATATATCTAGTAAAATAAAGGTTTTTTCATTAGAATTAGATCATTTAAAGGATGAATTACATGAAAAAGATATCTCCAGTGGAAATAAAGGGGTTCCTCGACAGACAGACGACAGACAGACGACAGACAGACAACCTTTCGACAGTCAGGTTTTTCCGGAAATGATGGAACCTTTAAAAAAAGAAATAGAAGAAATATTCAGTTCTTTTACAAAACAAGAGTTAAAGGTGTTTTTGGCAATATATAACCTTGAAAAAATAAAAGAAAATGGTGTAACATACCAAGATATTTCACAAAATCTTGGTTTAACTCAAAGTTGTATTCGAGATCATATCAACGAATTAATACTTAAAAAAGCACCTATTGACAAAATAAAAACCACAAATCAAAAAATCCTACTTTTCATAAATAAAAAATTTAAATCCTTTGAAGAATCTACAAAATTTATACAAAATTTTAATAAAAAAAATAATCAAACTACACTTTTTTAACCTCACTTTTTCTAAAAAACACACTTTTTAGGTGATAAGCTGTCTAGACAACTTTCGACAGTCTTTCGACAACCTTTCGACAGTCAAGCACTCATATACCCAAACCCTCACTTTTAACAAAATAAAGCTAATTTAGCCTATTTTTACTTAAACTCTTCTTGCAATATTCAATCAACACTTAAGCAGCATTCAATCACATATAATAAACTCTCACTTTGACAAAAATAAAACTATTTTGACTTTTTTTAAATTATATAATCTCTCAAAACAGTATTTTTGTGAAAATATAGGTAAAATGATATGTATTATCAACAAATTTTGACTCAATTTCAATAAAATTTAAATGAAAAATCACTAAAAGTTGACAAAAATAGTTATATAACTGTTATATAACAGTTCTACAATTGTTATATAACTGTTGCCTAATTGTTGCATAACAATTCGAAGAATTCTACGAACGTTCGACGAATTATTATATATGGCATAAATTAATAGAAAAGTATATAAAATCTAACACTTTAATAATATTTATCATAAAATGTGGTTTTTTAATAGAAAAAAAGAGGATTCATCAACAAAAGAACTATTCAATCGTGTTGATGTTATGGAAAAAAGTCTAAAATTATCATTTTCTAATATAAAAGATGACATTTCTAAAGTAAATAATCGCGTCGATAAACAACAAATTTTAATAAATAGGATCATAGAAAAGCTAACAGCTCTAGAATCAATCTCAAATATTGAGTCTTCTGATGCATATTATAAAGATTATGACTCAGATTCATCTAAAAAAGAAACAAAAGCTATAGAAAATCTTACAGAAGCTCAAAAAAAATTGCTATTTAACCTAATAGCCATTCAAAATGAGTCATCTGATGAGTGGGTTTCTATAAAATATCTTACTCAAGAGACCTATCCAAACAAATCTTCTTCTACAATAAGATCTACAGTATCAAAATTTATTAAAGATTTAACAAGTTTAGGCCTAATTGAGAAAAAAAGAAAAGGTCGTGAACTCTTTGTCGCAGTAATAAACAAAGACATTAGTATTAATACTCCAAAAATTATTAAAATTAAATCCAAAAAACATTAATCTTCAAAAATAGAATTTTCTTTATAAAACAAGAGAATAAAACCTTTAATCAATTCTCAAAAGATTTATCCTCAAAATTTACTTTATAGATTAAGTTTTAAATAAAAAAAATTATTTGTGTGTATACCACACAATTAACAAACCTACTATTATTGAACCAATAGCAGCTAACCAATTAACTTGTATTGGATAATTTACTAGTGGTATGTTAAAACCTAATGCTAATGCTAAATGTCCTAAAGCATGAGCAAATAAAGCTCCTGAAAGAACACCCCACCAGAAACTAGGCTTATGATGTTTTTTATTTCCTTTTACTGGCATTATATCACCTCTATTTCTACTATTTTTATATCACTTATAAATGTTTCTAGATAGAAGACTTAATAAGATAATCTACTTTTATTTATAAAATGGTCACAATAAACAACGAATTGAAACAATTAATTGAAGAAAATGCTTTAGCATTTGCAAGTATGAATGAAAATGGAAATCCTCATTGTATAGCAGTTGGTTTTGTTAAATTAATATCCAAAGATCAAATTCTTATAACAGATAATTATATAATTGAAACAATAAAAAATATTCAGAAAAATCCAAATATCGCTCTAACTGTTTGGAATAAAGAATGGAAAGAAAATTGTATTGGTTATGAATTAATAGGAACTGCTGAATATTTTACAGAAGGTAAATATCATAGTACAATTAAAAACATCCCAGAAAATAAAGGAGAACCTTGTAAAGGTGCAATTTTAGTAACAATAAATAAAATTAAAAGTTTAGCTTAGAATAAAACTTTTAAGCATTTATTAAAACATTTATCTTTAATAATTCATGAATTTTATATCCACTTTGGCCATTTTTTTATAAAATTGATAGTCAGGAAGCTTCGCTTTACTAGAATAAAACAACTGGTCTAAACCCCACCAAACACTAAACCATCCAGCAGGTTCAAATACAATTCTTAACAAATAAAAAACAAAGTTAGAATAATCTCTATAAGTTACATAAGTTGCTAAAACCATCAATAAAAAACCAACAAACACAATTATCATTGATTTTTCTTTTAATTGCTTTAATTCATTACCAAGCGTTAAATAATGTTTCTTAAAATGTTGCTTTAATCTTTTTTTAACTTCAGTTTCTATATCACTTCTCCTCTTTTTTTTATGCATTAAAAATATTAACTCTAATTTTTCATTCGGTCTTTCTTTTGCAGCTCTTTTAGCCTCTAATAAAAAATCATCAGATAAAGCTTTTTTAGAATAAGGTCTTGGATCAAAATCAGAAAATATCCCAGTATAATCATCTATATATAATGTTATTTTACTAGAATCAAATAATATCTCTTTTTTATTTAACATTTATTTTATTATAAATCTTATTCTTTATAAAAGTTTTCAAATATTTTAAGCAATGCCACTATTTTATTATTAAATAAAAAAATATAAATACCCCATAAAATATCATACTTTTATGAAAAAGCTAGGCTTTTTAGCAGTAATATTACTAATTTTACCTATACTTATAGTGGGTTGTACAAATCAAATAGACCTTGGTAAAACTTTTTGTAATGAAGAATCTGATTGTGTTGCAGAACAATGTTGTCATCCAACATCTGCCGTTAATAAAAACTTTGCACCAGACTGTAGAGGACTTTCTTGCTCAGAAGTATGCCTAGGCCCTCTAGATTGTGGAACAGGTGAGATTAAATGTATCAATAGTATTTGTACTATAAAACCATCTAATGTAATAATTAATCCTGAAAATCCACCAATAGAACCAAAATGTGGTGATAATACCTGTGATCTAAATGAAAAACAATATGGTTCTTGTCCAAAAGATTGTGGTGGAGTAGCAAGAATAACAAAAAAACAATGTGAAATATCTGGTGGTAATTGGAATGATTGTGGAAGCCCATGTTTAGGTGTTACAACACATTATTGTATCCAAGTATGTAGTGCACAATGTGAATGTGGTGGCGCAGCAGATTGGAAATGCCCTTATGGTTTTACATGTAGATTAACAGGTAATTATATTGATGAATTAGGAGTGTGTGTTTAATGAATAGAAGATGGTTAGTTGGTGGTTCATTTTTAACAATATTTGGGGTAATATTATTATTCTTAAGTGGAGCAACAAATAATGGAGTTCCAGTTCATCCAATATTATATGGCCCAAGACAGAATCTCTTTATTTTAGTAACATTAATTGGTTTAATTATATTATTTATAGGAATATTCAAAAAACATACTTAAAATGGTATCAGCAATCACTAAATCTTTAATTGAAGGATTACAAGAAGAAATAACACCAGAAGTAGATAAATTAATAATTACTCTTGATGATTTATTACCAGCATATTATCTAAAAAAAGAAATATTATTAGTAGCACTTATTCAGGGTTATAGAAATCCAATACAAGTGCTTTGTCATTATGAAAGAGCAGCTTTACTTAGACAAAATCTAATTGAAGCACATGATCTTACTCATGAAGAAAAAGAAGAGTATCAAGATGCTATAACCAAAGCAAGAGATACAATTACATTTCTAGAATTACACATGATTTACAATAACATTCCTTTTTAGGTTAAAGCTTCGCACAATATGTCTTATACGAACTCGTAAATGACAATAAATCTTTATAAATAAGTTCGTATAATCTCTATTATGAAAAAAGAGGAATTTCTAAACAAACTAAAAATTGAATTAACAATTTCTAAAAACTCACAACATACCTTAAACAATTATATTAAAGCAAATTCTGAATTATTAGATTTTGTAAAAAAAGACCCAGATCTAATAACCCCAAACGATGTTAAAGGATTTATGGCAGAAAAGTTATCTCATAAAGCATCTGCTTCTATAATTCTATTTTTATCAGCAATTAGATTTGCACATCAAAATCTATTAAATAAAGATCCCACTTTTGGGATTAAAAGACCTAAAAAAGAAGCCAAAATTCCAGTTGTTCTAACAAAAAATGAAGTGATATCCTTGATTAATATCATTAATAATCATAAAAGCAAGCTGATGGTTAGTTTAATGTATGCTTGTGGTCTAAGAGTATCTGAATTAGTAAACTTAAAAACAAATAATTTAGATTTTAATGAAAGAATAGGTCATATTAAACAAGCCAAAGGTAAAAAGGATAGAGTATTTAATATACCAACATTCCTTTTTGATGATTTAAAGGCACAAGTTGAATATCAAAAGAGAAATAACCAAGAATACTTATTTACCAGTTCAAAAGGTAGATTAACATCTAGAAACCTACAAAAAATAGTAAAAAATGCAGCTTTAAGAGCAGGTATTGAAAAACAGGTTCATTGTCATACATTAAGACATTCTTTTGCTACTCATCTACTTGAAAATAAGGTTGATATTAGAAAAATCCAAGAACTTCTAGGTCATGCTGATCTATCAACAACTCAGATTTACACTCACATTTCAAGGGAAGAACTAAAGAAAATTCAATCTCCTATTGATAGTCTAATGGAACAAAAAGATAAGAAAAAACCTGAATATAACGAAGAAATCTAGTTTTATTCCGACGGTTTACAAGAGAAAAGTTTATATATCAGTTTATCGTCTATAAATTAAATATTTATCTTGAAAAAGGAGGTGTTCCGATGGGAAGTGTAATCTTAAAGAATGCAATTAAGAGAAAACCCGGATATCTTTACTATGTAGATGGTAAAGGAAGTGTAATCTTAAAGAATGCAATTAAGAGAAAACCCGGATATCTTTACTATGTAGATGGTAAAGGAAACGTCTGCGAAGCTAAGATGGCTAGAGGCGGAAAAAGAAAAAAGAAAAAATAAACTTTTAATCATTTCTAAAAACTTTTAGGCTTAAAAGTCTATAAGCATTGCCTAAAAGTTTTAATTTATATTTAATCAGAAATTATAAACGTTTTAGCAAAAAGTTTATAAAGAATGCATATCTTTAAAAAATTAATTTAAAAATAGGGGTGATACTATCGCAATTGGTGATTGGATTTTAGCAAGGAGTGAAGCTTTTAAAATTTTAATGGACAAGTTTTTGGATCATAAGACCAATACTCAAAAATCTTTTTCTAGAGTTAAGATTAAAAATAATTATTTTGATAAAAAATTAGAAGAACATCATAAAAGAATAACAGAACTCGAAAATACTATATCTAGATTAGGTCAATTACCTGAAATTCGAGTTAAAAGGAAAAAATAATACATATTATACAAAAGCAAAAAGTTTATATACTAATTTGAAAACTCAAGGTCAACTATTTTAACTAATAGGGGGAAATCAAAAATGGGAAAATACGATGATGATTTTAAAGAAGAGTTAGAAGAGGATGAAGAAGAAGAACCTGAAGAAGACGAGGACACCAATGAAGAATGGTAAACAAACTTCATCTTTTATTTTTATTTTAACAGAAAATCATTTAAACTCTTATTTCTTTTAATTGCTTATGAAGAGGTTGGTATTTGTATTAATAGTTCTATTATTTATAGTAGGATGTACTACTAAACAACCCAACAATCCTATAACTAATGATAATTTCTCTTTGAATAAAGAACAAGAACTACAACAAGAGAATGAAAATCTAAAAAAGCAAATAGAGGATCTACAAGAAAAACTTGATGAATACTCATTAAGAAAATTAACAAGTAAAATTGACTTATCTATATGGTCTGAAGATGAAATATTAGTAGGTTTAGCAAAATACAATCCATTTTATAAAAATGTATCATGGTTTAATTATAAATATGGTGATGGTTATTATTATGATTTAGAAGGCCCACTTTATCAAGATCCTTTTTATAAAATAAGATATCGTGATACTGGTCGTGAGCTAAATGTTAGTCATCTAAGAATCTATGACTTAGTCTATGATCTAAACAAAAAATATAATGATCAAGAAAAATATAAGCAATATGTAGATATGATCTTAGTAGAAACAAGATTAGATTCAAATTTAGTATGCTACCAACAAAAGAAATGTCGTGATTTTAATCTAATAATTTGTGTAAAATCTAATAATACCTATTATAGTATATTTAAACAAAGATATATATTTACAGCTGTAGATGATAAAGGACAGTTTGTATCTACATTTGAAAAGTTCTATTGTGACCCTGAGGATAAATTTTCAACAATAACAACTCAAGCTGTTTATAATGTACAAAAGCCAAACATGTTCCTTAGTAATTTATTTAACAAATATAAGAAATATTTTTATCCAAGGTAATTTAATTCTTTTTTCTCTTTTTCAACATTAGCATCCTTTGCTTGCTGCATAAACCCTTTCACTTTCTCTTCGAATCTTTTAGCTTGTTCAAGTAATGGTTTATTATCAACCCTTAATCCTAAGTATTCATCTAATATTTCTATAACTTTAGCACTTGCTCTAGAATCAGGTAAATTTGCATGTGTTTCAGCAAATAAACATGTTAATGGAATACCTTTTTTTAATAATAAAGCTCCAGGAATTCCCATTATAATCCCTTCTTTTAATTGCTTTAAACCAATTTTTTGTAATTTATCATTACCAATATAAAAAACTTCATGACTTTCATATGTTGCACTAGGACTATTAACACCCTCTAGAGTAATTACTTCTTTAGCTTCTAAATCTTTTGCTAATTTATATAAAACTTCACCTATTTTCCATTCTAATCCAGCGATACTATTTAATCCATGTACTATTACAATATTATGTTTTACATCATAAAATATTCCTAAAGGTTCAATAACTTTACTTTCATGAATAGCAACTATTGGAGGAGTTTCTTCAACAGTTATTTTACCAATTTGTACTGCTTTTAAATGATCTATTAAGAATTCAGTAGCTATTGTTCCTATTAACCCAAATCCAGGAAAACCAGTTATTATTGTTGCCTTTTTAGGTTTTTTTGTTAATACTACTTGCATACTCTTATAAAAATATTTAAACTATATAAACTTTTCCACAATGTTTTTAAATTATATACTAAATTATATACGTTAATGGGCCCATAGCTCAGCCTGGTAGTAGCAACTGGCTCTTAACCAGTAGGTCGGGGGTTCAAATCCCTCTGGGCCCGCTTATATTTTTTGGTATAATAATAATTAAATACTCAAAAAATAACAATTTACTAATGGCAGATTCAGAAGAAAAACTTGAAAAAAAAGTAGATGGTTACATTATTCATGAATTTGAACAAGCAAAGATTACTTCACCAACAGGATTAGTAAAAGATACACAAATAGTTTTTGGAGACCAAGCTCAATTTGTGATCAATACATCAGAACTCATAAAACCAGCTAGTAATTATGGGCTATTACATAGATTTATACAAATAGGTAATGATTATTTTATACATCGTTCTCTAGGTAAAATTGAAATATTTAAAATCGAAGGAAAATTGACATTATCTAAAAATGAATATAAATTTTTAAAATATTTTGCTAAAACAATAGAACAATGCAAAAAATAGAAGATTGGATAATAAAACTAAAACAAAGTAATAAACTAATAATTGTAGAAGGTAAAAAAGATAAAATTGCTTTAACTTCTTTGGGTATAAATAAAATCATAACAATAAATAAACCCTTATATGAATTAACAGAAGAAATTTCTAAAAAAACAAAAGAATGTATTATCTTAACAGATTTAGACAAAGAAGGTAAAAAATTATACCACAATTTAAAACATGATTTACAAAAACAAGGCGTTATAATTGACAATAAATTTAGAGAATTTTTATTTAAAAATACAAAATTAAGTAATATAGAAGGTATTAATTCTTATTTAGAAAAAGTTATTTAGTTTTATCAAACTTATCTCTTGCTTTAGATTCTTTATGATAAACAACATGAGAAGATTCTTTTTCAAATAAAGCTATTGCTACGTTTATAACATCACTTTGATAGAATTGTAAACTTTCTTCACCAAAAATTTTTTTAGAATCCCTAATACATTCTTTCATTAATCTAATATTTTCTTTTTTTGCAAAATCTTCAACTTCTTTTTCTTCTTCAGGATAAAGAAAAACTTCTTCCCAAGTAGGATAAGTACTTTTTTCACTTGTTCTTGGGAAACTTTTTCTGAACATTTATTTATAGAATAGATCTTTTATTCTTTCGATATGTTCTGCAATTTTATCTCCACTCTCAGTTAGTTTTATTGTTTTAATACGACCTTGCTTTTCAAAGTCAACTAACTTAGCTTTTTCCATTTCTTGCAGAATTTTAACAGCATGTGAATATGTGCAATCAACCTCTTTGGCAAGTATAGAACCATAACGATGTTTACTACTTTTTCTCAGAGCAACTAATATCATTGCAGGTTTACGTCTAAAAAACACCTCAAAAATATCTTTAGGTTTTTTTGCCATTGATAACCCCCCATTATATTCTCAAAAATATATTATCGATAGCTTATATTTAAAGCTTTGCTTTTGATTTATCTAATTCTAATAATCTATTCCACTGGTCATTAATATATCTTTTTATTTCATCTATCTCATTATTACTTACATGCTTAAATCTGCCCTGCATTGCTAAAAATGTTTTAACATCTTTGGGGTTTTCTATATTTTTTAATTTTAGAATTCCATTTTCAATTTCAAAAATAGGATAAAATCTACTTTCAACAGCTAATTTTGCAATTTCTATAGTTTTACTAGACTCATGTTTCCAGCCAAGAGGACAAGGACTAAAAATTTGTACATAAGAAACACCTTCAGAGTCCAATGCTTTTTTTATTTTATTATTAATATCTATTGGATTATCAACACTTGCTGTTGCAACATAACTTGCATTGTGTGCAGCAATAATAAATGGCATTGGTTTTTTCCATAATAAATTACCATGAATCTTTTTTCCATAAGGTGTTGTTGTAGTTTCCATATATTTTTCAGTAGCTCCTGATCTTTGAACTCCTGTGTTCATATAAGCAGAATTATCAAAACAAACATAAGTAAATTTTTCTTTTCTTTCTAGAGCTCCTGATAATGCTTGTAATCCAATATCAAAAGTTCCACCATCACCAGCTAAAGCCAAAATATTTGCTTTTTTATTTTGAATTTTTAAAGCTCTATAAACTCCAGATGCAACAGCAGCAGCATTTTCAAATGCAACATGTATATAAGGTAATTTCCAAGATGTTTCTGGATAAGGTGTTGAAAAAACTTCTAAACAACCAGTTGCATTCACAATAATTGTATCATCACCAGCAGCTTTTAAAACCAATCTTACTGCTAAAGCTTGTCCACATCCAGGACAT
>JAPLZO010000050.1 GCA_026394995.1 Candidatus Woesearchaeota archaeon
ACAATTTTAAGATTAGAAAATTTAACAAATTCCCACATTCAAGACTTTTCATATTCAAACTATAATTATCCTGTTTGTCTTAATACAACTACACCAATAAATTGTACAGTTCAAACTCTTACATGTTCAGCTGGAAGAACTTGTTTATTTAGTATGAGTAATGCTATTGGTAGCAGAACAAATGCTCATATCTCTGCATGTGGTTACTATTCAATAAATATTTGTTGTGCTGCTCCAAATACTCCACCATCAATACCTATATTACTTGCTCCAACAAATGATAATCATACTTTAGACAACACCCCAACATTATATTGGCAAAACTCAACAGACGTAGATGGAGATATAATAAAATATCCTATACAAATAGATAATGATATAGATTTTACCAGCCCAAATGTTAATATGAGTAATGTAACAGAAGGTGCTCATAATACATCATATACGGTTGTTAATCCTTTAGTGATAGGTATTTATTATTGGAGAGTTCGTGCATATGATGGTATAGATTATAGTAACTGGTCTTCTGTATGGAATTTCACATTAGATTCAGTTAATATTTTACTTATTAACAAAACAGTTAATTTTAACACATTACAAATAGGTGTTTCAAATGATACAACTGTAGACAAACCAGAACCTTTTGTAATACAAAATGATGGCAATGTAAATGTTAATGTTTCAGTATATGCTTTAGATTCTTTATGGAACAGTGCTGCTCTTGATACACTATATTTTCAATTTAAAGTAAATAATTTCACTTCAGAAAATAATTCTTTTACTTGGGGTTTACTAGAGTGGACAAATGTTAGTAATTCTGCAGTTTTATCAATTGGTAATTTAAGTTATATTGATAATAATGACTCAGCACGAGTTGATATTAAAGTCATACCCCCATATGGAGAACTTCCTGGAGATAAAAGTTCAACTTTAACATTCGAATCATCTTATTCAGACCCACCATGAAAAAATTATTTATAATAATAAATATAGTACTTATTTTATTATTTGCAATTATACTATTTAATAAAAATATAAAAGTTTTTGAGATAACAGGTTATGCTACAAATCCTCCTTCATTACAATGGCGAGGTAATTGTGATCTATACGAATTAGTAATAGATGATGACAAAGATTTTACTAGTCCAGAGGTTTACATTAAAACAAAATATACAGAATATCAACCAATTAGATTATCTTTTAAAGATTATTATTATTATAAAGTAAATTGTATAAAAAATGATAAAATAATAGAATCTGACTCAGGTTCATTCTTAGTAAATTCCTTAGTAGCTCTTGAATTAAATAAAACAGTCTTAAAAAATGTTGGTAATATTCAACTTACTTTAGAATTTAGTAATTCAACAATTACATCTCTTGATATTAATAAAACAATAAAAATAGATAATGTTTCAGAGGTGATAACATCTCAAAAATAAACAAATTAGTTTTATTTGTATCTATAATAATATTATTTAGTTATAACATTCATGCCTTGGGTGTTACGCCCGCTAGAACCACAATAAATTTTGAACCAAATTTACAACAAGAGATAACAATTAGAGCTCTTAATAATGAACATAAAGATTTCAAAGCAGTTATATTTACTAGAGGTAATTTATCTATAGAATTACTAAATAAAGATATTTCTTTTGCAAAAAATGAAGAATATAAAGAAATTAAGTACAAAGTTACATTACCTGCTAAACTAGAACCTGGTGTTACAACAGGTGATGTAGTAATCAGAGAAGTTAAACCTTTACAACAAGAAGGTGAAATTACAATAGGTGCTCTAGTTTCTGTAGTTTCACAACTTTATGTTATAGTTCCTTATCCAGGTAAATATGCTAGAGCCGAATTAATAATTTCAGAAGCCCAAAAAGATGAACAAGTTTCTTTTTTGATTCCAGTCTATAATTTAGGGTCTAAAAAAATAGATAAAGCAAGTGCTATTATTGACATATATGATATCAATAATAAAAAAGTAGCAAGTGTTCCAACAGATGAAAAATCAATAGATTCATTTTCTAAAAGAGAATTAGTAGCATCATGGGCTGCTAATGTAGATGATGGGACATATAATGTCATAGCAACTGTAAATTATGATAATAGTAAGATAGAACTAAATGGAAAATTTATAGTAGGTAATTTTCTTATAAAACCTATTGATATTTCTGTTAATAATTTTAGATTAGGTCAAGTTGCTAAATTTAATATTTTAGTAGAAAATATTGGAAATTATGTAATCAAAGATGCTTATTCAGAAATTACACTTAACAAACAAGCTCAACCAATTGCAGATGTTAAATCATCACCAACTGAAATACCACCTAAAGCACAAAAAGAACTTATAGCTTATTGGGATACAGAAAATATCGAACAAGGTGAATATCAAGGTAAACTAACATTAGGTTATGCTGATAAAAAAGCAGAACGTCAAATTAGAACTGAAGTGGGCTCAGATTATATTAAAACTGAAATAATTGGTGTAACAGGTTTAGTTATAGCACCTCTAAAAATTTCCAATAAACAAATCTCTATGGCTGTTATAATCATGATTTTAATATTGTTAAATATAATATGGTTTGTTCTATATACAAAAAAGAAGAATAAACAAGAACAACAACCCAAATGAGTATATCATCGAAGAAACGAAAACTTTATATATTTATATTTTAGATAAATCAATTAATATAATGGAACAAAAGAAGAGGATGAAAAAAACAGTAATTATATTCTTAATTTTAATACTTATCTTTGGTGTGCTATTTATTTTACAAGAAAAATATGATTTTTTACAAAATTTTAAAAATGTTTTTTATTCAAAATCTATTATAAACCATAATGCTCAGGTTGTACTAAAAATAGTAAAGGATAAAAACACATGAAACAGTTATCAGATAATACTGTAATAATCTTAGTATCTATTGCAATTGTATTAACATTAACAGTTAGTTTTGTCAATTTTAATAAGGTAAGTAATTTAATTACAGGTGCATCAAGTGCTGCTGAAGTTGGTTATGTTAATGTAACAATAGCAGCTAATATCTTAATTAATTCAACAGATCCAATAATTAATTTTGGAAATTGCAAACCAGAAACAGGTGGTACTCAACATTGGTCTAATGATACATCAACAAATGGAGTTGGTACAGGTCAATGTGATGGTCTAGCTTCTGTTGATAGTATCTTAATAGAAAATCTAGGTAATGTCGATGCTAATGTCTCAATAAAAACAGCTCATTTATCTCCTTATTTAATTGGTGGTACTGCCCCAAAATTCCAATATACAACAGTAAATGGTACAAATAATGGTTGTAAAAGACATGGTACAACTGGTGCTGGATCACTTGAATCAGCAATAGTAAATTTCACTGCAAAAGATGTACCTTATAGATTCTGTGATAATCTAACTTTTGGTGTTGCTAACAAACAAGTTTTAATGTATGCGGGAATATTTATTCCAGAAGATGCACCAGCTGATGCATTTACAACAGGTGCAAACTTAACTTTTATAGGTATATCAACAGCATAAATAACACAAAATATATATATTAATTTTTTATAAAAATATATCATGAAAAAAGAGGTTTTTTTAATATTATTATTTTTTATACTATTTGTTAATTATGTACATGCAATTGGTATTAGCCCACCATTAATTGAAGTTAATCCTGAACCAAATTTAAAAAAAGATTTTACTGCTACAGTATTAAGTACAAGTAGTAAAGACATATATGTTAACATTTTTACTAAGGGTACATTAAAAGATTACATAAAATTAAAAGAAAATAAAGTAAAAGTCCCTAAATTAGGAGGTGCTGATATTCATTTCTCTTTAGAATTACCTAATAAATTAAATTTAGAACCGGGTAAACAATATGGTTATGTAATGGTAGAAGAAGGTTCTTCTACTTCTGGTGGTAGTTTTCAAGTTATGACATCTGTTGGATTAACCATATTAGCATTTATACCCTATCCAGGTAAATATTTAGAGATAACTGACTTTAAAGTTCCAAATGTAAAAGAAAATGAAATTTTGCCCATAGAAATAAAAGCTGTGAGTAGAGGTAATGAAATTATTAATCAAATAGATGCTACTATTGAAATCTATAAAGGTGATCTTAGACTTGAAACTTTATATTTAGATAAAGTTACCAATTTAAAATCAGGTGATACTGCTTATTTTTCAACAGAGTTTAACACAAAAAGTTACAAACCAGGAGTTTACAATACTAAACTAATACTAAGATATGATGGTAATAAATTAGAAACAGAAAGAAGTTTTGAAATAGGAACTTTACTTGTAGAAATAACTAATTATACCAGAAAACACTACAAAGATGATATAAGCAGATTTATTGTTTCGGCAAAAAGTCATTGGAATGATCCACTTGATAATGTTTATGCTGAAGTCATAATTAATGATACAAAATTTAAAAGCTCCCCTGATAGAATAAACCCTTTTGAAGAATCAGGTTTCTTAATTTACTTAGATACACATAATTTTGATGTAGGATATTATAATGCCAATATGACAATATTTTATGCAAATAGATCAACCTCTTTGATTAGTGGTATTGAAATAATAAAAAAACCATTTAATCTAGGTGATTCATTAAAAGGCAAAACCACCCAAATTTTAGTTATAGTAATAATCATATTATTAATTTTGAATTTACTATGGTTAATAAAAAAGAAAAAAGATGAATAAGAAATTAATTATAATATTAGTATTCATATTATTCATTTCATTTATTTTTTATAATAATATCAAAACAATCCAACAGTATGAAATACCTATTGTAATAAAAGTAACAAAAAATATTGGTATAATTGTTGATACAGATAAATTATACTATGCTGCAAATCCAGGAGGATATGCAACAAGAACAATATTATTACAAAATCAATATCCAAAAAGTGTTATTATTGAACTAAAACCAAAAGAACTATCCAATTGGATTATTTTGCAAAATGAAAAATTTATATTAAGATATAATGAAACTAGAAAAGTAGAAATAACAATTAATCCACCATCTTCAACAAAAGTAGGTGAATATAATTCAACTTTAATTGTTAATATAAAAAGCACTTAAAATGAAAGTATCTAATAATTTAATAGCATTAATTGCAATCTTACTAGTAATGTTTTCTTTATTTAGTATGTTTAATATATTGTCCAAAGTTAATTTTATTACAGGTAAAAATACAGTTGATGGAATTGTTCAATTAAGAATAATATCAAGTTGTGGTGATGGTATATGTAGTATAGGAGAAGATTGTCCTGCTGATGCTGCATATTGTACAGATAACAAATGTTATGAACCAACTTGTACTAATGGCTGCTCTCAAATTCCTGTAGCATTTGGACAAACAGATGAAGCATGTTATAGTAATATAGGTTGTGATGGTTCTAATTGTCTATGTAATGGTAATGGCGTTTGTGTTGTTCCTACAGTAGTACCTTCAACAGGTCCAGGCGGAGGAGGCGGAGGTGCTGGTGGTGGTGGAAAAGGAGAAATTAAAATAGCATCTTTAGATATAGTTTTACCTTCTACTTTAGTACTTTATCCAAATGATGAAATCTCTATACCAATAATACTAAAAAATAGTGGACAAATAATGTTAGAAAATATAATTTTATCAACTGAAACAGATAAGGAAAATATCTTTTTAAGATTATCAAAAACAAGATTATCCCAACTTAGCGTTGGTAATATAGAAAAATTAAACCTAATTGTTGTAACAAAAGATGCAACTCTTCCAGGTTATGTAAGAATAATGGCTCAAGTTGAAAACCCAGCTTTAACTCAAGTAGCAACTTTATATATAGATGCACTAAGAACCGGGGTTATTAACACAAAAGATCTTAGAACAAGAATAGAAGCAGCCAAACAATTATTCAGACAAAATCCAGAATGTTTAGAACTTAATGAATTAATTGCTCAATCAGAAAAACAATTTGATAGTGAAGAATATGAAAAATCATCTGTTCTTATAGATGAAGCAACTAAAACTTGTAAAGATTTATTATCTAAAAAAGCTATAGAAAAACCAAAAAAAATTATTAATTGGTATTTAATTTTAATAGGATTTGGTATATTTATAATATTAATATTATTATTAATATATATTTTATTAGTTTATAGAAAAGCAAAAAAATAAAAAAAAGAAGGTTTATTGTCTTGGATAATAATAGTAAGTTTGACCTTCTATCATTCCTTGCTCTGTTCCTGTTCTTCCTTCACTTGTTTTTCTAACAGCTAGTATAATTACTAATATAATCAATATTACTATTAAGATTATACCAATTGTTATTAAAACATTTCTTAAATTACCGAATGCAAATTGTTTTTCACTTACTGTTGCTGTCAAAGTAGCTTCTTTTATTATGTTGTTATTAGACATAACTCTTACATTAAAACTGTGATCTCCTGCTGGTGAATTGTCTCTAGCTTTAACATGAACAAATGCTTCTCCAGTTGTATTTGGATCTACAGTAATAAAACTTGGTTCCACACTTACATCAGCCCAAGAACTTGCTCCAGTAACATCAACTGAATATACATTCTTTGTATCTCCTAAATTAGCAAACATTACTTTGTAAATTGCTTCTTGTCCTTGTTCGATTGTTTGAGTTGTAGTATCTATACTTACAACAGCTTCTGCAGCTTTCTGTTCTACTGCTTTACTACCTGTAACAAATATTGGTTCAGTTTTAGTTAAAGTACTATGTCCTCTATTGTATGTTACTTCTACTTGAACATTATAATTTCCAGTTTTGGCATCATCTGGAATTCTTAAGTATAATTCGTTACTTGAAGCAGAATTTTGACAGTCACTATTATCACAGCTTATGTCTTCTTGTTCATTTACTAATCTATCTACATAATCTCTTGAACTTATTCCTAATTCAGGTATAGAAGCACTGACTTTAATGTCTTTTTCATTTGTTGCACCCATATTTTCAAGTCTTACACTTACAAATATTGGTCTTCCTGCTTCTACATTAACACCAGGTCTTATTATAACATCTTGTATATCCAATTTGTGTCTTGTTTCTTGTATCTGTAACTTAACTGGGACAACTAATTCTTTACTGTCTTCATTATTGTATACTTGTATATGTAACTTATAAGTTTCAGATGCTGTTATATCATCTGGTATTTGTATGTTTAAGAATTTAGAATATGTAACTCCTTGTATAACATCAAACATACTTGTAATATCTTCTACATCACTATACTCATATCCACCTAACCATGCTTTAATATTAACATTTTGATAAGGTGTTGAACTTTTTAATTGTACTCTAACTTCTACATTATCTCCTCTTTCAACATAGATTGTATCTCCATTAGTAACATCAACTCCATTGACTTCTACTTTAGTAAAATCAACATTACTAACAGCACTTACATTGATTGCTAACAATCCGATAAATAAAATCATAATCAAACTAGCTAGCTTTAAATGTTTCATTTTAAGTCCTCCTTCAGTATTTATATGAACATTAGTCATTTTGTTATTATCCAATAGTTATAACCTATATATAAACTTTATGGTAGTAACTAATGACACTAATTAGTGACTAAAAATAATGTCCAACTCTAAATATATCAGTGAAGTCAGGGTTATGCAATCTTACTTTACTATCTAATCTTTCATTTGTTATATGAGCTAATGGGGAGAATACATAACCAGCAACTTCACCTTGTTTATTTTTTAGAATTTTCAAAGTTGACCATGTTCCATTAAACATATCATCTTTTAATATTTGATCTTTTAATTTTGCAGCTTTTTCTGCAGTTATTTCATCATATAAACTTTCTCCACTTAATGCTTTACCAAATTCTAGTTTATCATTGTTTATTGGCTTTAATATAATAGCTTTACTTTGAGAATCAACAAAAAATCTGTATTTACTTGGATCAAAATCCCAATTTTCAAATTTCTTAGTTAATAAGATATCACTTTTCATATGTCTATCTTTTTCTAAAACATATTGCTCTAAAGTATTTGGTCTTTGTTTAGGGACAACAGAAATTTTACCCTTATCTTGTACATCTAATGATTTTATTTCTTGTTTTGTAACATCTTTAACTATAAGTTTAGCTTTTTCCTCTAAAGATTTAATTGCTTTACTTTCTTTAATCATTATTTCACTTTTAATTGCAGGTTTTTCGGAAATTATTTCTTTTGGTGTTGTTGAATCTATATAATCTTTAATAATATTATTGATTTTAGCTTTTGTTTTATTTTTAAGATTGTAATTTAAAATCTTATTTTGTGAAGCAGTACCTTCATAATTTTCTTCCATTCTTGTTAATGAATTCCATAACAAAGTTCTACACTCAAAATCGCTTTCCATACCCTTTTGTTTTAATGTATCAACAATAGAATTAGGATCATATTTTACTGCTTGTTTAATATCTTTTTTAACTACTTTACTTTCTTCAATTTGAGGTTTAGCTTTTATTTCTTTTTTAACTTCTTGAACTTTATGTTCTTGATATAATTTCTCTACTTCTTGTGCCATTTTTTCTTTTTGTGCATTTATATCTTTTTGTTTAAGAACTTCTACTTGTGGTTTTATTATTGATTTTAATTCGCCTTCAACTTTGTAAGGTTTATTAATATCTTTAAATGTAAGATAACCACAAAAACCTAAAGCAACTATACCAGTACCAATTGCGTATATACCTCTATGATTATAAATATTTTTTCCAACTTGTTTAGATTTATTTAAGATTCCATTGCTTATATTTGTAACAAATTGACCAAATCTATTAATATATTTATCAATATTATCTTCTAATTTCGGTTTTTTAATCAAATTAATTCTCATTATTTTATTTTATCTCCAAATTATAACTGTCAAATGACAACATATTTTATTAGTACTTTACAGTAGTTAACTTATATATAAAGCTTTCTATAATAGAATAAACAAAAAAAATCAAGAAAAAATGGGGTTGCCAGGATTTGAACCTGGATCAATCGGTTTCTTCAAGATACTGGAGCCGATCGCACTGCCGGGTTATGCTACAACCCCGATAGAAAACTAAAGAGATTTATATTTTATTTAAAGGTTTCTAAACTCTAAAACCTTCCATTCTTATTATATCATTAATTTCTTCCATAGAAATACTACAACCTCTTAATTTAACACCCCATAAAACGCCTTCTAAAACACTTTTTCTTAAATTCTCACTAAAAACATACTTGTCAAGTAAACCTTTTTCATAAACAATAGTCATTAAATCAGCGGATCTTAATACATTAATATTACCCGTTTCTTTTTGAAACTCTTTTAATAATCCATTATTATAACTTACATTAGTATGTAATTTTTTATTGAATAATTCACCTAATTTTTTAGGATCCTCAATCAATAATCTAGTTGTTCTTTCATCAACAATATAGGCATCTGCCTTTATATCAATAGCCAAAGCCAAAGATTCCATATCAGCATCATGAACAATACCCATATCTTGTCCTTTAGCTTTAAAAATATGGTTAGCTATATCTAATAATTTATTCTTTTTAGCACTTAACTCTCCATTATATATATCTAAATCGCCTTTTTTTATCAATTCCATTATAGTTAAAGCCTCAAATTTATATTTTTTAGATTGTAAAGGATTATCAACAAGTTCTCTTTTAACACTATTACAAAGATAAAAGCTACCATTATATTTCTTTTTAAGTTCACTTAGAACCCACAATAGGTTATTTGTAGCAAGACTTATTATACTACTACTATCAAACACCAAACTTTTCATTTAAACAAACCTCTAGCAAATTTTATTCTTTCTTTAATATTCTTAGTTATACCAAACTCAACATCACTTATTCCAGTTTTTCCAATATAATCCATTAACTCCCATTCACTTATCCCTAATAGTTTAGCGGTTCTACCTATAGAAATACCATGTTCATATATTCTAGAAGCTTTACTTATCCTAGCTTTTTCTATTACTTCATTTATATATCTTTTAAATTTATCATCTAATCTATCTATAACATTTAATATATTCTTAATACAACCTTGATATTTATCAAAATTATTATTTTTTAGATATTCTTGGGCTTTTTCAAGGTTTTCCATAACAATTTCATAGAATAAATTCCAATTTTTATACTCTTGATATCTTGTTCTTTCAAATATCTTAGATAAAGAATAAATAATAACAGCTATGCTTATAGAATCCTCATCTTGAAAAATACTTGCATCATGCAATGTATGATTACTTAATTCTTGTAATTGTAATATATCTCTATCTTTTATTGCGATATAACTCCCTTGTAAAATGTTAAGAATATCTTGTTTTACTTCTTCTTTCATATAACATCCCTACCTTTACTTTTAAAAGTAGTCGCTATATCTATTATATACTTGCCATCTTCTAATTTATAAACTAAAGGAGCTCCTTTAAACAAATCAACTAAGTCTATCTCAAATTTACCAGGTTTTAAAATTCTAATAGATTCAATATCTAATATAACTGGTTTATCTAATTCTTTTTCACCAACTAAATCTAGAACATCTTTTTCAATTTGTACTTTATCTTCTTTACTTAAACTAATAGTTATTTGCTCAGCAGTTTTAGCGCCTTCTAAGTCATTTTTTTTGATATATAGAAAAAATTTACCTCCACATTCACAACCTTTTAACAAATCTTTAGAACCATCATCATGAATTTTACCACATCTTACACACTGGTGAGGCATTTATTTTCTCCTTTTAACTTTTTTTACACTTTTACTTTTAACAGATTTTCTTTTTCTAGGACTTGGTATTGTTGTTAACAATTGTATCTTATTTGGATCTCTTCTAATTTCCTTTATTATATTTGCTGGTCCGATTATAGTTATACCCTCTCTATGACCAACTAAAAATTGTGCCATACCTTTTCTTAATTTACCTAATATCTCTATACCTTTTTCTTCAGGATAAATAGTACACATTTCTATACCTTTAAACGTTCTATTTATTCCGCCCATTGTAGTTTCAATTAAATTAGTTTCTTCTTCGGGTTTTAAACGGCCTTGCATTAAAACAATTTTTTCATCTTTAACCATTCTTAGTAATTTCCTTATTCTT
The DNA here is from genome assembly GCA_026394995.1 of Candidatus Woesearchaeota archaeon. GTDB lineage: Archaea > Nanobdellota > Nanobdellia > SCGC-AAA011-G17 > JAPLZO01 > JAPLZO01. The sequence goes on from JAPLZO010000050.1 coordinate 11,111, forward strand.
TGATCTGAATTCAAATCCTCAATTTCATCGTAAGGAACAAATTGTAATGTTAACATTTTTATTTCACCAACCTATATAATGATTCATAAAACTCTTCCATGTTATTACCATATTCAGCTGAAACTCCTACAACATCATATTGTGGGAATGCAGCTTCTACTTTTTTAATTTTAGCCTTTTTTAAATCAATTTTATTAGCAACTATTAATACTGGTATTTTTCTAGCTGCTAAATTACCGATTATAGTAATATTAACCTGTGAATATGGATTTTCAGTAGCATCTAACACAACAATAACACAATCCATATCTTCTAACCATTTTATAGCTTCTATAATACCTCTTGTAGCTTCTTTAGCTCTTTCCTTGGCTTTTTTCTCACTTATTTTATATTTCAAAAAATCCTCATAGTCTATTCTAGTTGTTATTCCTGGTGTATCTATTAATTTAAAAGATAATTCTTTATTTTTAAATTTTATAGTTATTTTCTCTTTAACTTGAACTTCTCTTGTTTCATGTGGTATCTTAGAAACAGCACCCATTTCTTCTCCAAGCCAATCTTTACAAATTCTATTTGCTAAGGTTGTTTTTCCAGAATTTGGAGGTCCATATATTCCTAATTTAATGTGTCCTCTTTTTTTAAACAACTGATTTAAAATTCTTTTAATAAAATTCTTGATTATCTTTATCATTAAACCATCTCTTTAAAAAATTTAAAACTTTGTAGATTTAAAAAGATTTCTATACTAAAATCAGCCTTTTATAACACCTAAAGGTTTCACCTTAACAACTAAGTTTCCAATACCAACTTCATGGGAAACTCTTACAACTTCATCTATATCCTTATAAACTTGTGGTGCTTCTTCAGCTATTGATTTCCATGAACCTGCTTTAACTTCAATGCCTTTTTTACTTAATTCATTTCTAATGTTTTCTCCTCTTAATGTCCTTAAAGCAGCACTTCTACTACAAACACGGCCAGCTCCATGTGCTGTACTTCCAAATGATATCTCCTCTGCTTTTTTAGTTCCAACTAATACATAAGAAGCTGTTCCCATACTACCAGGAATAATAACTGGTTGTCCAATATTTCTATAAATTTCTGGTACTTCATCTCTTCTAGGTCCAAAACTTCTTGAAGCCCCTTTTCTATGAACACAGACTTCTTTTAAACTATTATCAATAACATGTTTTTCAATTTTAGCCACATTATGACAAACATCATATATTAAATTTAATTTAGATTTTCCAAATATTTTATCAAAAGACTCTCTAATCCAATGCATTATCATTTGTCTATTGGCAAATGCAAAATTAACACTTCCAATCATAGCACTATAATATTTTTTACCTAAATCAGAATTTACAGGAGCATTAATCAATTCTCTATCTGGTAAATCCTTATAACCATATTTATCTTCCATTAATTTGATATAATCACTAGCAACTTGATGCCCTAAGCCTCTAGAACCACAATGAATCATAATAGTTACATTATTTTTGTCTATCTCAAAAACATTAGAAATTTTTTCATTAAATATTTGTTCAACTTGTTGTATTTCTAAAAAATGATTACCAGCCCCTAAAGAACCAAGTTGAGGCATTCCTCTTTGTATAGCTTTACTACTTATATCATGAAAATTAGCACCTTTCATATAACCATATTCTTCAATTCTTTGTAAATCTTCTTTTATTCCATATCCATTATCAATAGCCCATTTAGCACCTTTCTCAATAACCTCTGCTAAAACATCTTTACTAAATTTTAATTTACCTTCTCTACCAACACCAGACGGCACGTTCTTGTAAATTTCATTTATTATCTCAGTTCTTTTTTTTAAAAATTCTTCAACAGAAATATTAGTACTTAAAACTCTAACACCGCAATTGATATCATAACCAACTCCACCAGGACTAATAATTCCTTCATTAACATCAAAAGCAGCTACACCCCCTATTGGAAAACCATATCCAGAATGTATATCAGGCATTGCTAAAGCATATTTTTGAATACCTCTTAATGTAGCAACATTAACTAATTGTTGAATTGCATTTTCTTCAACATCTTTTAATAATTTCTCAGAAATAAAAAGTTTAGCAGGAACTTTCATAGATCCTTCTTTATCTAATTCAAATTCATAATTACTTAATTTTTTTAGTTTTTCTTTCATTTTATTATTAAAGGTAAACCCAATTCCAATGCACATTCATTTGCTTTTTTCTTATCAATAGCATGTATTACAATAAATTTCTTTTTTTCACTATAAGATCCTGCTCCATTTTCTAAAGCATATGCAGTTACAATAGATTCCCCAACCAATGTCTCTAATTTTCCAATTATAGGTTTTCTTTTTAATTTTGCTACAGCAGATTGATATAAATTCCAATTTATTTTAGTTCTATAAAACCTATTATCATAAAATTGTTCAGGTTTCCAAGTTTGATAAGCAACCCTTATACCTAAATTTTTCTTCATTTTACATATCAACTACAACCTGAACCATATAAGGTTTTTCTTTTATCTCCATTTCATTATAAGTAACAGCTTTAACTTCTCCATGAGTTTCATAATTACTTACTTTATCTCCCACAACAACAGCTTCTAATTTATTATTCACAATTTTAATTTTTTTAATTTTATATAATAAAAAACCTTCACTATCCAACAAAAATAATAACTCTTCTAAAAAATTATACAATAAAGCCTTTTTATCATATCCTTTGACATTAAACTTTCTTTCTATTTTTCCTTTAACTTTTTTGATATCAGTCATTAAAGAAAACATCGCTAAAGCTGCATTACTAAAAGCTTCTTCTAATGTTTTACCAAAAGCCTGAAATTTAGCATCAGCTTTATGTTCTAAAAATTTGTATTTCATATATAAGTTAAGAAATAATTAATATTTATATATTACTAATATCTTATCAACAACACTTCCTTAACTCTTTACAACATTCATCTTTGCTAACTATAGCTATATCTTGTAATTTACCACAGGTATCATATTTAGAAGCTGTATTACAAGCTTGTTCTTGTAGTTCATTTAAATTAGTACCTACATTATTAAGATTAGTACAGCCTGTTATAAATAATAAAAATAGTAATAATATCATCACTCTTTTCATATAAGTTAAAAAAGATTTATTATTTATATAATTTACTATTTAAGAGATAATTTTAAATAAAGTTACAATTATCGTGAAGTCCAGACTATATTTAGCTTAGCTGCATAAGAAGAACTACCACTATAATCATAAAATGCTCTACGATTTGTACCACCAGAACCATCATCTTTCCAAAAAATTGTTATTGCATTTCCAGATGACCAACCTGCTCTGTTAACTGTTTCTTGAATAATATTCTTAATACTAGGTGAAGGAAACCAGCCACTAAATGTGTTATTTAAAAAATCCCA
>JAPLZO010000035.1 GCA_026394995.1 Candidatus Woesearchaeota archaeon
ATTATATATAAACTTTATTATTTTATATATAATAGTTCAATAAATTTAAATATAAGTTCCAATAATCCCTCAATTGGGTATTATCACAAGTAAAGGGGGTTAAAATGCCAAAAAAGAAGAAAAAAGAGCATGAGGAAGAAGAAAAAAAAGAAGAAACTAAAGACATAGATGAAGACTATGAAGATGATGATTATGATGAAGAATCAGATTTCGAATAACTTTTTTATTTTTTAAACTATAATTTTTCAGCTAAAGTTAAATATCTTTTAAATCTTGGAGTTTTTAAACCGCTTGAAAGAAGATCTCTAACAATTCTTGAAGCTTATTTTTCATGTTCTTTATAACCACTTATAAATCTTATACGACCAGGACACAAAAATTTTTCCCAGAAGTTATTATTTACTTCTATAAGCATGTTATTATAAGGTTTAATCTTAACATCCGGATTAATTCTACCACATAATCCGTTTCCATATGCATCACTTATTAACTTAAGACCAATATATGGTTCCAAATCTACCATTTTAAGACCACCTAATCCTATTATAGCTCTTTTAACGTAGCCAGTAATAATAAATGGAACAAAACTATCAGTGACATATATTTTTAATTTCTCGCCTTTCTCTAATCTTTTAACTAAAGTCTCAAATTTCATGTTTATAAGAAATCTATCTTAAGTTTAAAAATTTATATTAATTGTAATATATATTTTATAGATATTCGCCTTTAAATTCAGCTTCTGGAAAATTATCTTTTATGAATTGAACCATTATTTGATTATTAGCTCTCTCATAAACACATAATGCATCTTTTAATAAACCAGCTTTTAAGAATAAGTCACCAACTTTGTTTAGTTTTTCTATATCATTAGCTAATTCATATGCTCTTGCAGCTAATGCCAATTGATTATCTTTTACACATTTTTCTGCTATCTTAATCAATCTATATTTCTTCTGAACATCATTTTTTAATTTGCTGTATACTTCTATAGCAAAATCAATTCTTTCTTTATCAACGCAATAATCACCTAATCTTGTTAATCTCTCTTCATCTTCTAAAATTTGATAAGCTTTAAATGCTTCAGAAACACAACCTTCTTTTAAGCAAAAATCACCTATGCTAGTTAATTTATCATAACTTTGAGCTATATTATAGGCATCTACAGCATTAGAATATAAATTAACTTCTTTGAATGCATCTCCTACTTGTATTAAACCTTGTTTATTATTAGTAAAAATAAATGCTTTCATTGCATTTGTATTATCACCCTTTCTTAAATATTCGTCACCAGCTGCATTTAATAAATCAATTTTACTCTTTTCATCAAACATAGATAAATCAACTTTATCAAGACCTTTTCTTAACAAAGCTGGTACTATTTTTCTAAAAGAATTATCATCACCAGAATTTACACCTATTTTTTGATAATCACCCATATTTTTACACCTAACTTATAGGAAATTGGTCCTATATATAAAGATTTTGCTAATAAACTATATACTTATCTGTTTATTTCAGCTATTAAAACTCCTCCTATTATGTATATAATAAAGTTTTCTAATGCCCATACATATAATAACACAACAGGCAGATTAATTAATAAATACAAACTTAAAAATCCTGGAACTCCAGCTATTAAAAATAAAAATAACCCATAAAATAAACCTTTTTTAAAATAAGTTCTTCCAGGAATACTAGCTCTTATTATAATGTAAACTATCGTATATAGCACAGCTCCTATTAAACTAAATAATATAGATGTTACATAAAAATTAATTCCAGGTGCTCCATCTTCTGGCATCATTAAAGTGCTCCATACACCACTATAATCAGGATTTGTGTAATAATCCATTGTAAAATAAGCACTAGCACTATGAATTATTAATGCTAAAATAGCAAATATAATTGCAGTAAGTACAACTTTGATAAATAGTTTAACAATTTTCTTCATATATATCACTAAAAACTTAAAATTCTAATTTTTATAAACTTTATTGTTTAGTATTATACCGATTAATTTATATATTTGTTATGTTCTATTTTTATAAAATGATTCAAGAAATAAGTACTTTCCCAATTTTAGGATTTCCATTAGTAGCTTATCTTGGAGCTATTACTTTTCTTTCATTTTTATTTACAGCTTTAATAGGTTACACAAATTTCAAAGGCACTCAAAAAATTTCTTTTAGATGGCATCCTCGTATGGCAGTTACATCTATAATTTTGGCTATTATCCATGGAATACTAGGATTAGCTTATTTAGGTATAATCCCCTAGAAAACATTAAAAAGTCTAATTCTAATTAAATTAATATGATAATCGGCGTAATAGGAAAGGCAAATGTTGGTAAATCAACATTTTTTGAAGCATGTACTTTAGCAGATGTAGAAATAGCTAATTATCCTTTTGCAACTATTAAGCCAAATAGTGGTGTTGGTTTTGTAAACGTTGAATGTGCAGATAAATTCTTTAATGTTCAATGTAATCCAAGATATGGTTATTGTATAAATAGTATTAGATTTGTTCCTATTGACATGATTGATGTTGCTGGTCTAGTTCCTGGTGCTCATGAAGGTAAAGGAATGGGTCTTGAATTTTTAAATGATCTTAATCAAGCAGATGCTTTAATTCATGTAATAGATGTTGCTGGTTCAACAAATGAAAAAGGTGAGCCAGTTTCACCTGGAACTCGAGATCCTGCAGATGATATTAAGTTTTTAGAAAATGAACTTGATTATTGGTACTTAAATATTTTAAAAAAATTATGGGTAAAACTTAAATCATTAAAATCTGATATTGAAAACCATAAAATACTAAACCAACAATTGTCAGGTGTTGGTTCAACAGAACAAATAACAAAAGACATCTTAAAAAAATTAAACTTAGAACATAAAAAATTAAGTGATTGGAATAGTGAAGAATTATTTTCTTTTGCTAGTGAACTAAGAAAACAGACAAAACCAATGATAATAGCTGCTAACAAAATTGATATTCCAATTGCCAGAGAAAACTATCAACGTTTACTTAAACAATTCCCAGATTTGAATATAATTCCTTGTTCTGCTGAAGCTGAATTATCTTTAAAAGAGGCTGCAAAACATAAATTGATAAAATATATTCCGGGCTCAAATAATTTTGAGATCATGGGTAACCTAAATGAAAAACAAAAAAATGGTTTAGAATTTATTAAAACAAATATTTTAGATAAATACTATACTACAGGAGTTCAGCAAATATTGAATGATATTATTTTTAAAATATTGAAGTATATTCCTATTTTTCCAGGAGGTTTAAACAAATTACAAGATCAATATGGTAACACTTTACCTGACTGTTTCTTATTAAAAGAAGGTTCAACAGCTCTTGATTTTGCTTATAAGATACATACTGATATAGGTGATAATTTTATTAGAGCAATAGACGTAAAAACAAAACGAACTGTTGGTAAAGAGCATATTTTAAAATCAGGTGATGTAATAGAAATTATAACAAATAAATAATAACTTATTTCTTTTTTGATTTCTTATGTTTTGATTTTGCAAGTTTAATTAGCTTTTTAACTTTAGAAACCTTATTTTTTCTACTTGCTTTTCTTCCTTTAAACTTTTTAAAAATTTTTCTCTTTAAAAAAGATCTTTTCTTCTTTTTTGCCATTTATCTCACTAATTAATATTATATCTGGACTCGGTGAAAAAGTTCCTTAAACAATCATCAATCAATCTTAACCTATCGACTTGTTTTAAAGGTTATCTTCTTCGTTCCATATACTAAGCTTAACAAGTGCAGATTTCGTATGGTGAGTTATAGTCCAGACACCACATTAATAGCTGAACACCTGAAAGAGGCTACTATGGTAACATCCTTTTCAGGACAACCGAATTGTCCTTTATTATGTTAAATATATATATAGTATCCTTTTATTTAAGATTAACTCACTACTATAAAATGTATATATTTATATATTCACTTAATATTGGTCATAACAAATTTTATATATCCTAAATTATTGTGCTTTAAAATGAAAAAAATCTTAATGGTTATAGTTTTTATTTTAATCACTATAACTTTTGTTCTAGCTCAAGAAATTTCTATAAAAGGTTTTGTAAATGATTATTCTAACATCTTAAGCGAACAAGAAAAACAACAAATAACACAAATTGCACAATCAATTTATGATTCTGGTAAAGCAGAGTATGCTATAGTTATAATTAATTCTACACAAGGTCAAGATATTAAATCTTATGCTATTACATTAGCTCAAGGAAAATTAGGATCCAAAGAAAAAGATAATGGTTTATTATTACTTGTTTCCATAGAAGATCGTGAATATAGATTTGAAGTTGGCTCAGGACTAGAAGGAACTTTGAATGATGCAAAAGTTGGTCGTATTGGTAGAGATTATCTTGTTCCTAATTTTCAAAAAGGTCAATATGGACAAGGTATTATTGAAGCATCTCAAGCAATACAAAATGCATTAAATCAAACAGCTAATGAACAAGTAAATACTAACCCATCTCAACAAATGATAACACCACTTATAGTTTTAATTATTTTTATAATAATCTTTTTATCATTTTTTATGTTTAGTATTATCAAATATTCAAAAAAGAAAAACAAACATTTTAAAACAGCAAGAAATGCTTTAATTTTCTTTGGAGCTACTCAAGGATTCAAAGGCAGAGGCGGTTTTGGTGGTTCAGGTGGAGGTTTTGGAGGCGGTGGTTTCTCAGGTGGAGGATCTTCTGGAGGGTGGTGAATAAAATGGTTTTAAAAACTAAAGTTTTCGGAGAAAAATTATTAAAATGTCCAAGATGTGATATTTACATGAAAAAATTGAAAAAGAAAGATGTTATAATTGATGTTTGTAAAAAATGTGGTGGTATGTGGATTGATGCCGGTGAACATGAAAAATTATTACAAATATAAAGGAGGTTAAGTATGGCAAAGGAAAAACTTAAATCAAAAAATACAGGTAAAATAGTATTGATTATAGTTGCTGCAATAATTGTATTATCCATTTTCTGGGTAATTGGTGCTTATAATGGTCTTGTTAGATCTCAAGAAAATGTAAATGAAAAATGGGCTAATGTTCAAGCTGATTATCAAAGAAGATTTGATTTAATACCCAATCTTGTTGCAACAGTAAAAGCTTATAGTAATTATGAAGGTAAACTTTTAATAGATGTTACAGCTGCAAGATCTGCATGGACTCAAGCTAGTACTGCACAACAACAAATGCAAGCAGCTGGTCAATTAGATTCAACATTATCAAGATTATTAGTAGTTCTAGAAAACTATCCTAATTTAAAAGCTAATGAAAATTATTTATCATTACAAGATGAATTAGCAGGTACAGAAAATAGAATTAAATTCTCTAGAACAGAATTCAACAATGCAGTAAAAACTTACAATATTAAGCTAAGAACATTCCCAACAAATACAATCGCTGGAATGTTTGGGTTTACTCAAAGAGATATGTTTGAATCTCAAACAGGAGCAGAACAAGCTCCTAATGTAAGTGAATTAATAAAATAAATTTTTTATTTCTTTTTTAATTCAACTATAGTTATCTCATTATTACAACCAAATCTCATTGGAGGACCCCAAGTACCTGTTCCTTGAGAAACATATACATAAGAATCTTTATAATTATGTAAACCCCTAACATAAGCATTAGCCATTCTAGAAAATATAGTAAAAGGATAAATTTGTCCATCATGTGTATGCCCACTTAATTGCAAATTAATACTATAATTAGCTAAAGGTTCTACTTTTGTTGGTATATGATATAATAATATAGTAGGTTTATTTTTATTAATTTTAAGATTAGGTAATATTTTATACAAATAGTTACTTTCCATTGAATAATCAACACCAATTATTTGCAAACCTTTAGCATAAACAATCTCATTTCTCAAAACTCTAGCTTTTGTACTTTTTAAAATTTCAAAAACTCTACTTAAGTTTTCATAAGTCTCATGATTTCCAGTTATAAAGTAAACAGGTGCTTTGATATTATTTATACCATCAAACATACCATTGCTTAATGGAGCGCTTCCATCAACTAAATCACCCGTTATAAAAACCAAATCAGGATTAATATTATTAGTCGTATCAACAACATTTGTTAAAAAATTATTTGTCCTTATAGTTCCCATATGTATATCTGATAATTGAACAATTTTCAAATCTTTATCTAAATTATTAACTGGTATTTCTATGGTTTTAACAGTAATAAAAGAAGCATTAACTAATGAATAAATACTTAATAGCGCAACAAAAACAACAATTACCATTCCAGCAGTAAACTTATCAACCTTAAATATCAAATTAATTATTTCAAATATTATTAATGAACAAGCCAAAAAGAACATAACTCCAAGCCAAGTAGCTGAAATTACATAATATGTTCTTGTAAAAATATTATAAAATCTTGTTTCTATAAGCATTGATATAATAAAGGATAAAGCTAAAAATGCCATAATTAAATAGAAATAGATATTTCTCTTTATGCCTAGTAAATTACTCATCCTTAAAAAAACATAAAAATTTATACCAGCATACAAAATTAAAAATGCAGCACCTAATAACACAAACATGAGTATTCTATTCATCCTAAAAAGTAGATATTTACAGTTTAAATTCTTTTTTAATCAAGAATATATATTATTTATTGTAAACTTCCTATATCTCTTTTATGTTTTATAAGATTTAGCTGATCTTCAATATGTCTTTTACATTCTATACAAATAATTTTACCTTTATCAAGTTTTCCACAAGAACTACACACAACATTATTACATCCTGAACATTTACCTATACTATTATCTTCATACAATTTTACACCACAATTACTACAGAAATCCTTTCTAAAATCTAGTGGTATATTAATTTTCATTCTAATTGGATACACATCCTTTATAAGAAATAATAAATATTCAATAAGAATTTAAGCTTTACTATATAAACACTAAAAATATATAAACTTTATTATTCTAGATTTCTAACTTTTTTTCTTATTCAATTCAATATACTCAATAATCAGGACAAATGCGGCAATTAAAATATAAACATTTACAGAATGAGCCACTAAAAAGCTGATAACTCGCGAATTTAATTCAGATTTTACTACATTCATAATTTCCAGTAGCATCCACGAGATTATTGTTATGCCTATAGAAACGAATACCGGCGCAGGAAGGTTGTAAGGGTATTTCATCGAGTTAAACAAGCTCGCCAAAAAGAAGACTAATGTTATCAAGAATGCAATAAAAATATTGTTGTTCAAGAACTTGATTATTTCCAGGAACGAGCCAGCTGATGAAAAGAGAGTCAGGATATTCAGCAAGCCGAGTATTGCAAGATAAATAACAAAACCCAGCAGCTTGTACAAAGCATTCCTTATAACCTCTTTTTTCTCCATGATATACTAACTATTTTTGGGTATAAAAACTATTCGATTTTTATGATTGTAACATTTATACTTATATTTTTTATAATTGTGATTAACCATTTTTAATTAAATATATACTTTAAAATATACATTAAAGAACCATATTTGAATATTTTGATTCAGGGCATCTTTCATAAATTCCTTTAAATTTTAAATTAATTTTTTCAACAGAATTTAGTTCTTCAAACTTAGATATTAAAACACAAGTAATACGGCTTTAAACCGTATATGAAACCGCCGAGATTGGGATTTGAACCCAAATACCCTTTCGGGTCAGGCTAACTAGGTATTTTTCCAGGCATACACGTTTTTCTTTATTCTCGTATTTCTTTTCCGAGGTTTTCTTTTAAAGAAAAGCTCTGTGCAATACCAGGTTATGCGATCTCGGCATAAATAAGAATTAGAAATCAATTCTTTATAAATATTATTATATGCCTAAATCACATTAAAAATGGAAAAACTTATTCAATAACAGAAAAAGGTTATGATTTCCTTAATAAATATAAGCTTATAATTGAGTTTACAGGCATATTTGGATTAGGTTAATTTTTTAAACTTAATTCATATTGTTCCCAATGTCCTCGATAACCTATTTTACCTTCTCTTCTCTCTTTTTGCTAATTCTTTAACTCTTGAAACCAAGTCTATATCTATCATGATAATTCACGTCCTACATAATCTATTAAACCTTCTCTCTTATTTCTTTGTATAATAATTTCACTAGTTTTATTCCTTAAATAAATAAATGACCTACACAAATCTGGTAGTGTATCACTATTATTATGAGGACATTTCCAATGCTGATCTAACCTAAGATCAGAAGCGCTACATTTCAAAGATATTGAATTTAATTTATTACTATCCATAGGATCATACGCAAGTACAATATCATATATACCATGATTTTTATGTTCTCTTAAAAAGAAATCTACTTCGTCTAAAATTAGTTCTGATTTATTAACATCTTCTAACTCTGCTAATTTCATAATTCTATCTTTTAAATTCATACTAAAAATAACTAATAATAGAACTATTTAAAGATTTATTTACTCAAGCATCTCAATTTCTACTTGTACACCTTCTGGTATAGGAACTCTCATTACAAGTCTTAATGCTCTTTCATCTAATCCTAAATCAATTAATCTTTTATGAATTCTCATCTCATAATTTTCAAAACTAGCTTTTCCATTACCACAAGGACTTTTTCTAGTTGTTAATTTTAATTTTTTAGTTGGTAATGGTATAGGTCCTTTAATTAAAGTCTTTGTTTTTATAGCAATATCTTTAATAGAAGCAGTTATTTGATTCAATTTACCTATATCCATACTTGCTAGATTTATTCTTGCTTTTTGCATATTTATATAAGAAAAAATACAATTTATAAACTTTACTAATGCTTTTTTTTAATTAATTGTACTAATCCATTTGTTATATAATGCTCTTTATTCTCTGATATTGTTAAATATTGTACCCAAACATTGCATTCATTGTTTAATTTATTTGTTCCATGAACAAGCCCATAATGATAACAAGTTCTAAAAAAATCAGTTAAACAATCTATTAAATTAAATTTTTTAAAAACATAATCTTTCGGTATTATTTCTTTATTTATTGACATTTGATTATAACAATTCTCTAACTCTTCAACAGGAATTGTATATCCAGTTTTAAGACTAGACAAAAATTGATAGATTTTATTTTTATCTATAGTTAAATCTTTATTAATATGTTTTTCAAAGTCTTTTCTTTTATTCCATATTTCAAAATAACTAGAACCTTCTTTTATTACAATTTTTGGTTTAATTATTTCTATGTTTTTAGGTGTCATTTTTCTAAATTATTAAGACTTTATGTATTAATATCAAAAAGAAATGAAAAACTTTTTCTTTCAAAGAAAAGTTCTATTGTTTTTTCACATAATCTATACACATACCAGCAGCTACTGTAGAACCTGCATCTCTAATTGCAAATCTTGACATATGTGGAATATCTTTTTGTTTTTCAATTACTAATGGTTTACTTGGTTTTACTTTAACAATTGCAGCATCTCCATTCTTGATAAAGTCAGGATGCTCTTGTAATACTGCTCCTGTAGCAGGATCTAATTTCTTTTCAATACTAGTAATTTGACATGCAACTTGAGCTGTATGTATATGGAATACAGGTGTATATCCTGGAGTCAGCACAGTTGGATGATTTAATACAACTATTTGTGCTGTAAATTCTTGTACAACAGTTGGAACATTATCAACATGTCCTAAAACATCACCACGAGCAATATCCTTTTTGCCTATACCTCTAACGTTAAATCCTACATTATCACCAGGTTCTGCTTTTTGTATTTGTTCATGGTGCATTTCTATACTCTTAACTTCACCAGTAACACCCCTACCTTCTCTAGCAGGTACTATAATAACTTTATCACCAACTTTCATTACACCAGTTTCAACTCTTCCAACTGGTACAACTCCAATTCCTGTTATATTATATACATCTTGAATTGGTAATCTTAATGGTAAATTTGTTGGTTTTTCAGGTGCCTTAAATAAGTCTAATTGTTCTTGTACAGTTGGTCCTTTATACCATGCCATATTTTCAGATTTTTTAAAAACATTATCTCCATTATAAGCACTAATTGGTATAAATGGTACTGTATCTAGTTTATAACCAACAGTTTGTAATAATTTTTTTAATTCATCTACAACTGCTTTATATTTAGATTCATCATATTTTACAGTGTCCATTTTATTTATTAGAACACCCATTTGTCCTACACCTAATGTTTTACAAAGCCATACATGTTCTTTGGTTTGGGCCATTACACCTTCACCAGCAGCTACAACTAAAAAAGCAATATCAGCTTGTGAAGATCCTGTAATCATATTTTTAATAAAATCTTTGTGTCCTGGAGCATCAATAATTGTGTATTCATATTTTGGAGTTATAAATTTCTTATAACTTAAATCAATAGTAACTCCTCTTTCTCTTTCTTCTTTTAGATTATCCATTACGAATGCAAATTCAAAACCAGCTTTTCCTAATTCTTTAGCTTTTTCCTTTAACTTTCTTAATGCTTGTTCATCTATAATTCCTGAGTCATATAATAATCTTCCAACTGTAGTTGATTTACCATGGTCTACATGACCTACAAACACAATATTTAAGTGTGGTTTTTCCTTTGCCATATTAAATACCCTCCATAAATCATAAAAATGATAGGGTGAGTGAGTTAAATCTTATTTATAAAGCTTTTGGTTATTTAAATTTCTTCCTATGTATAATAATCCTAAAATTATTAATCCATATGTTAGTTATTCACTTGGAGCTAAATCTTCATCAACTTTTAATCCTTTTCTTTCTCTAATTTGTTTAATAACTTTATCTTGTAAAATCTCTGGTAATCTTTCAAACATTTGATCAACCAAAAAATGAACTCCTCTACCATTAGTTGCACTTCTTAAATCAGATGTTAATCCAAACATTTCTGCAACAGGCAACTTAGCATGTATTGTTATATGATCAGCATCTTGTTGCATATCAATTAATTGTCCTCTTTTATTTTGTATTAATTTAGAAAGAGTTCCCATATATTCAGCAGGACTTTCAATTTGTATAACTTGTAATGGCTCAAATATTAAAGCTTTAGCATCTAGCATAGCACCTTTTATAGCCTGTCTTACAGCTGGTAATACTTGTGCAGGACCTCTATGAATTGCATCTTCATGTAATTTAGTATCTGTTAAAATAACTTTCATTTTTACACATGGTTCACGAGCTAAAGGACCTTCGTCAATAACTTGTTCAAGAGCATCACAAACCATTTCCATAACTTCTCCAATATGTACAATTCCTCTAGTACCATCAATTAATATATTACCTTTGTAAATATCTTTTATTTTTTTACTTTCAGCAACAGGCACACCAATTTTATCAAACTTTTTAGTTAAAACATCATCTTTTTTCTTAATTCTTCCTTCATAAATTTCACCTGCTTTAATAGCTTGATATATATTGTCTTGTAAAGGTTCTACTATAAAATAAAATTTATTGTGCTTATTAGGACTTTTACCTTCAATTTCTCTAGATTTTCTTAAAATAGTTTCTCTATAAACAACTATAGGTTTAGATGTAACAACATCAACACCTTTTTCAGTTCTAATTCTATTTTCAATAATTTCTAAATGCAATTCGCCCATACCATGCATTAAATTTTCTCCTGTTTCTTCATTAATTTCAATTTTAATTGTAGGGTCTTCTTTAGCAACATGTTTTAAAACATCAATTAATTTGGTTAAATCACTTGCTTTTTTAGCTTCAATGCTTTTTGTAACAACAGGTTCAAATAAATGTTTTATAGCCTCAAATGGTTCCATTTTTTCACTAGAAACAGTTTCTCCTGCATAAATTCCTTTTAATCCAACCAATCCTACAATATTACCAGCATCAACCTCATCAACTTGTACTCTTGAAGCACCTTTATAAACAGAAACTTGCTGCAATCTAACTTCTTTTTTAGCCATATTCATGTAAACAATATCACCTTGTTTCATTGTTCCAGAAAATAATCTGCCAGCTGCAACTTCACCAGCATGTGGATCAATAACAATTTTTGTACAAATAAATGCACTTGGTCCTTTTTCATCACAATTTATTAATGATTTACCTAAAGTACTATCTAAATCACCATGCCATATCTGTGGAATTCTATATTTTTGTGCATCTTTTGGATTTGGTAAATGATGTACAACCATATTAAGAACAACTTTATGTAAAGGTGCTTTTTTTACAAATTCATCAACCTTATCATTAACATAAGCATCTATAACATCTTTAAAACTTAGCTTAGTTTCTTGCATATAATTAAAACTCAAAGCCCATTTATGATATGCACTTCCAAATGCAACACTACCATCTTGCACACTTACTTGCCATTTTTTCTTGAATTCTTCAGGTGCAATTCTATTAATAAATATATTAACATTATTTATAATTTTGATAAATCTTTCTTGCATTGCTTCTGGTGTTAATTTAACTTCTTTAATTAATCTATCAACTTTATTGATAAATAAAACAGGCTTAACACGTTCTTTTATAGCTTGTCTTATAACGGTTTCTGTTTGTGGCATAATTCCTTCAACAGCATCGCATAAAATTATGGTTCCATCAACAGCTCTCATAGCTCTTGTAACATCACCACCAAAATCAACATGTCCTGGTGTATCAATTAAATTAATTAAATAATCTTGATTTTCAACTTCATGTACCATAGAAACATTAGCAGCATCAATTGTAATACCTCTTTCTTGTTCATCTTCATGAAAATCTAAAGCTAATTGTTTACCAACTAGTTCTTCACTTATCATTCCTGCTCCACCTAATAAATTATCAGAAAATGTTGTTTTACCATGATCAATATGAGCAGCAATAGCAATATTTCTAATTTTATCAGTTTGATGCATTAATGCTTTAATTTGTTCAACTTTATCTTTAGCCATACTTCAGAAAAAACACAAAATTATCTTTATAAACGTTACGGTTTTTATAATTATTTTTTAACTAGATTTATTTGTTGTATTAGAAATGTTCACTATCTTTTAATATTTCATCAGCCATCTTTACTCTTTCAATACTACCTTCTCTACCACAAAATGGACATTTTTTTCTAGGATCATTTAAATTATATCTCTTAAATTTATATTTACATCTTGTACAAACATATCCTATATCAACACTTTTTTTATTAAAAGTTTCACTTGTGGGAACAGCTGCTCTAGTAGCACTATTTTGTAAATCATAACAATCTCTACATATATATTCTCTACCAGTTTTATCAACTCTAATATCAGAAACTAGAACATTTTTTTTACATCTTTTACAAGTTGTAAACTCACCTATTTTTTCATCTTCTTTTTTAAAAATATTAAAAATATAAATTAAGAAAAACAACTTATATTTAAATTTATTTATTCAATATTACTATAATCGTTTTTCCAAAAATTTTGATTTTATAACTTCAATATCATCAGTCATTAAAAGTTCTTCTAATCTTCCTTTAAGTTCTTTAAAGGCTTCATTATTTTTTTCATCAAATCCAATAAGAAAAACTTTTACATTATATCCTGCTGCAACAGTGACTATTTTTTGGTATAGTATAGCACCTTGACCTTTTAATTCATAAAGTTCACTATCCATTCCAAGTACTCCATCGCCTAAATCAGCTAATGAACCAAGTCTTTTAAATGAACTTATAAATGAACAATTTCTTTTAAATGTGTTTTCTACAGCCATATCATACAAAGATTCTTCAAGACCGTTAGCTTCCCTATCAAATGTAATAGTATACATTTTAACATATAACCCATAATAGTTTATAAGAATTGTTGTAATATTATTATTATTTTCCAGATCTATTTAAAAGATATTCTTGTACTAATTTCTTAATTTGTTCATCTTTTTCTTTGTCTGATGGATAAAAACTAAGTGTAATACATGGTCCTGTTATTTGCCCAAAAAAAGTTATATCTCCATTAAGCAAATAATCAATTCCAGAATTATTCATTAAGTTTTTTATACCTCTATTTTTCATAAACTCCTCATCTTTTTCACTATATTTAATATCATAAGTCTTACAAAATAACTTAAAAATCTCACATAAATCCTCTTCACTTAGATCTTCAGGCTCCACTAATAATTCAATGCTCATACTTAGTTTTGCTTTAAAAAATATTTTGTAATTCTTCCTCAAGATTTATAGGTTTATTTTCATTTAGCTTTTTTATTAAATTACTTGTCTTATCACTAATTAAATCTATTTCTATATCACTAATTCCACTTTTACCACCTAAAATATTCATTCCTGAATCATGCATTCCTTTTTTCATAGGGTTATATAGAGTATCATCTGCCATCACAAAACTATAATATTGTCCAAGAGATCCATATAATATTATTCCCCATGTCATGTTATATCAATCTAAATTACTTATTTATAACAATTATTGTAGATTAAAATAACTTATCTACTAGCATCAGCTTGTCTTTCAAGTTCCAATTTTTTAGCAATAGCAGCACTTTTATTACTAGATTGAGAAGCTTTTATTATTTCATCAGCTAACCACTCTTCATATCTATTCTTTTTATTAAAACCTTTAGAATAAGCACCTTGCACCATTAATCTTAAAGCTAAATCAACTCTTCTTTGTGGTGCACAGTCAACAGATTGTGTATATCTAGCTCCACCATATTCTATTGTTGTAATTTCTTCTCTAGGAGCAGCATTTTCTATAGCCTTTACAAAAACTTCAACAGGATTTTTTTTAGTAATTTGTTCAATTAATTCTAATGTTTTTTGTACTAGTTTATATGCTTTAGTTCCTTTCCCACAACAATGACCAGAACTTAATAAATGTTTTTTACCTTTATGACCTGGTACCATTATTTTACCAATTAGTCTCTCAACAATATTATATTTACTTTTCCAAAATTTGTTTTTAGCATTTCTTCCATGAGTTTTTGGAACTAGTACAGGTTTTAAATTTATATAATCCTTTAATCCAGGATCAGCTACTTTTATAGTTTCTATTTCATATTTATTGAATAGCTTCATCATCTTCTACCTTTTTCTATTTTACCATGAACTAATGCATCTAAACTTTGATCATTAACCTTAATAACTTGCCATCTAACAGCTGGAAGATCACCTTTAGCTCTACCCATTTTTCCACCAATACATTCAACTAGAACTTCATCATGCTCATCTACTAATTTAATGGCATGATTTCCAGGAACAAATGCTGTTATCTGTCTTCCGTTTTTAACAAGTTGACATTTAACACATTTTCTCATAGCTGAATTTGGCTGCTTAGCTTCTAATTGTATTTTTTCTAAAACAATAGCTTTAGCTTGTGAGCTTCCTTTTAATGGATCTGATTTTCTTTTTAGATTATACTTTCTTTTAAGATACCATTTAGATGACTCTCTAAATCTTTTTCTTCTTGCTACTAATTTTTTTCCAGCATTTAAGCCACTTGATTTCTTGCTCATTTTACAACAACTTTATAAGGAAAATATTTTGTTATTATTTCCTGTATTTCTTTTAAATTAGCTTGTTCTCTTCCTATTAACAAAGTTTTATCTTGAGTACTTTTAATATCTATGCGAATCTCATTATCTTGTATATAAATGTTTTCACTTTTAATAGGGTATATAATATTATTTAAAAATCTAACAGGATCTATATTATATTCTATAATTTTTATACTTTTATTTAATATTGCACCCAATCTCTTTATATTACTACCATTTTTACCAATAGCTTTTCCACCTTCACCTTGTTCAATAATAAAGATTAACTGTCCTATTCTATTTGTAAAGCAATCTTTTACATGAACTTTGCTTATGTTTTCTAGTGTATTAATGTAACCAATAATTTCTAAATTGTATTTTCTCATTTTAATAACTTACAACGCTCACTAAGAAATTCTTTTTGCATATTATAGCAAGTTCTTCACCATTTTGTTTTAGTTCACTAACTGTTATATCAGCTATTTTAGAATAATATTTTAGATCATCTTTAATTTTTTTTGGTGTATTACTTGCTAAAAACACTTCTTTAACAACACCTCTCTTGATATTTTTAATTGTTACATTAGCCCCATATGTTAATTTCTGTTCTTTTAGTGCTTTTTTTAGAGATATTAAGCTCATTTCTTATATTTCTCCTTATCTTTTTCCTTGTTACCTTTCATTTTAGCTACTAATCCTGGTAATCCAGTTCCTAATGGAACAACTTGATTTAATAAAACATTTTCTATTACTGAATTCAAGTGGTCTTCTTCTCCTAATAAAGAAGCATTTATAATATGTTTGATTGGAATCTCGAAACTTGCTCTTGCCAAAACTGATTCTTTTTCTCCAGTTATTCCAGATCTTGTTATACCTTTTATATCTCCAGTTCTTGTCATAACATCAGCAATAAATATAATATGTCTCATATCAATATCCAAACCTTGATCTTCTATAACTTTTGATGCCTCATTAATTATTGCTTGTCTTGCAGCTTCTATACCTAAAACACTTTGTATTTCAAAGATATCATTTGTAACAGTTCTAGTTTCATCAACTTCTGATATTTCTAAAACTTCTTTTAAATTAGAACCGGCTGTTAAGATTATAAATTCATTTTGTTTTTTAACAGGTAATAAATAACTAATTCCTTTAATACCCCTAATATAAACATCTTTAACTTTTTCTTTTACTTTGTAAGTCTCCATTAATTCGTCTTCTTTTGGCTTAACTTTTAAGATAATTTTATCTTTATCCTGTTTTATATTAACGCCTTTTATACCTTCATTGATTGCATTTACCAGATGTGTTTCAGTAATATTCATATCTCTCATTTTAGGTTTATTTAAAATTAATTCAACTTGTAAGCTTGATAAATTGATTGTAAACTCATTTACAACTTCAATTATTTTTGTACCTTTAATTAAATTGGCTATTTTTCTAACTTTTTCAGGTTCTTTATTATAGGGTTTTTTCAAATAAATTTCCATCATAGGAGTTTTAATTTCTTTTCTTGCATCAAAGATTTCTATAATTCTTGGTAATCCTAAAGTAACATTAACTTCAGCTACTCCAGCATAGTGGAATGTTCTTAATGTCATCTGAGTTCCTGGTTCACCAAAAGATTCAGCTGTTACAATTCCAATAGCTTCTCCAGGATTTATTTGAGCATCTTCATAATCTTTTAAGATCATTTCTACTATTTTATTTTCATCTTTTTTACTTATTTTTCTATCTTCTAAAGCTTTTTTAAGATCTTCAATTATTCTTTCAGACACTCTTCCTTTTAGATCTTTAAATTCCATATTTATTCTCCTAAAATTTCCTTAACTATTTTGTTTACATCAATTTTTCCACCACTGCTTTTTGAAACATCAATACCATCTTCACCATATTTAAATTGTATAATATTTTTATTAGCATCTCTAATAGTATTATCATATTCAACTTTTAGATCTTGTAAAGCATTAGCTAATCTTCTATACAAATATCCAGATTTTGGAGTTCTTAATGCAGTATCCATTAAACTATCTCTTCCTGTCATTGCATGGAAGAAAAATTCATATGGTTTTAATCCATTTTTAAAACCTCTACTAACAAAACCATGAGCTTTGCCACCTAAATCATTTTTCTTGAATAAACTTAAAGGTCTGTTTTTATAACCTCTTTCAATTCTTTTTCCACCTAAGGCTTGCTGTCCTACACATGCTGACATCTGTACTAAGTTTAAAGTACTACCTTCAGCTCCGGATCTTGCCATTACAAGAGTAGGAATATTTTCTTTAGCTGAATTAACAATTAATGTACCAATCTTATTTCTAGTTTTATTTAATAATTCTAATATTCTTAATTCCAAAGTTTCTCTTAATGTTTTTCCAGGTAATGCTTCTAACTCATTATTATAATAAGAATCAATGAATTTTTGTACATTTTTATCAGCTTCTTCAAAAAGAACATTAATTTCTTGTTTAATTTCTTCTTTTAAATCAGTATCACTTAATGTTATAGTAAAACCTTTTCTTAATAAAACCTGAATTCCTAATTTGAAAACTTTTTCTATAAATCTTAAAGTAAAGTCCTCACCATATCTTCTATAAATTTCTCTTAATAAAACACCATTTTCTTTACCTATGCTTTTATTATCTATAATTCCACAAAGCAGTTCACCTTTTTCAATGCATAAATATGCATCTCTAGGACAATTTTTGTGTTTACATTTTTCACATTTATCACAATTTTTAGATCTTCCAATAAAATTAAAATCCTTAGGTAATATAACACTAAATATTTCTTTTCCACTTATCTTTTCTTTTTTAAAATTGATGTCATCAATGCCAATTGATATTAAAATATTAGTAGCTTCTTCTCTAGTAAATTCAATTCCCTCTTTTGTTAATAAATAATTACCTGTAACACTATCTTCTATACAACCAATTATATTTTGTCCATTCTTTGGAGTCATAATTTGAGTCTGAACCTGCATTAAAATCTTGGCTTCACTTCTTGCTTCTTGTGTTTGAGGAATATGTAAATTCATCTCATCACCATCAAAATCAGCATTATATGGCGTACAAACTCCTGGATTTAATCTAAATGATTTTCCAGGTAATACTCTAATAAGATGACACATTATACTCATTCTATGTAGACTTGGTTGTCTATTAAATATAGCAACATCACCATCCATTAAATGTCTTTCAATAATAAAACCTTCTTGTAGTTCTTCTATCAATTGATCTTTGATATTATCAGTGATTTTTTTCTTTTTACCATCAGGTTTTATTATATAATTAGCTCCAGGATAATTATCAGGTCCTCTCTTGATAAATTCTTTTAATCTTTCAATATTCCATTCTGTAACCATTTCTGGAATTGTTAATTCCATAGCAACAACTTTAGGAACACCAACTTCATTAAATTGAATTTCAGGATCAGGACTAATAACAGTTCTTGCAGCAAAATTAACCCTTTTACCAGCTAAATTATGTCTAAATCTTCCTTCTTTATCTTTAATTCTTTCTGTTAAAGTTTTTAATGGTTGTCCAGTTCCATGTCTAGCAGGAGGAACCTGAGCAATTGCATTATCAAAATAAGTTGTTACATGATATTGTAATAAATCCCATAAATCTTCCACTATTATTTCAGGAGCTCCAGCATTAATATTTTCAAATAATCTTTGGTTTATTCTAACAATATCACCTAATTTATGTGTTAAATCATCTTCACTTCTTTCTCCAGATTCTAATGTAATACTTGGTCTTATTGTTACAGGTGGTATTAATAACACAGTTAATATCATCCCTTCTGGACGTGCATATCTTGGATTTAATCCTAATAATTCTATATCTTTATCCGGAACTTTTTCTAATCTTGATCTAATCTCTATTGGGCTTAATCTTTTATCATGCTCATAGAAGCTTGTAGGTTTTTCAATTTTAATAGTATATTGCTTAGCTTTACAATGTGGGCATTTTTTAATATTTTTTAAACTATTAATTATTTCAGAAGTCCTTTTTCTTCTAGCATCTATTCCTTGTTCTTTTTCAATTTTGTCTAAAATAACTCTATATTTCTCAATCTCTTGTTCATCTAACAAAATTCTATTACATTCTCTACACACACTTCTTAAAACATCTAAGATTACCCTAATATATTTAACATGTACAACAGGCCTTGCTAAATCAATAAATCCAAAATGACCCATACATTCCTTTAATTTAGAACCACATGTTTTACATCTTAATCCTGGATCAATAACACCTAACCTTGTATCCATCAATCCACCATCAACAGGATAACCTTCTTTATCATAAAGTTCTGGTGTTATTATTTTGACAGAACTCATTTTTTTAATATCTTCAGCACTAAGTAAACCAAATAAAATAGATTCAACTTTTTTGTATATTGTTCCGGGCATTTTAATATTTACTCTTTAATTTTAATCTTGGATATATTCCTAGAGCTTTTATTTCATCTAGCAATAATTTAAAAGCATAACTTAATTCAATAGCTGTTATCTCAACATTACTTCCACATTTCTGACAGAATTTTCTATTTCTGTAACTATCATTGATAGCTAACATACCACATTCTTCACATACATGCACAACTGTTTTATCAGAATCAAATCTTTCTTTTAATAACAAACTAGCACCATGAGCTACTAAACAATCTTTCTCCATTTCTCCTAATCTTAAACCACCACCTTTACTTCTTCCTTCTATTGGTTGTCTTGTTAATAATTGTAATCTTCCTGATGCTCTTGCATGTAATTTATTAGCAACCATATGCTTTAATCTTAAATAATAAATATTTCCAACGAATATTTTAGCTTCAAATTCTTCTCCTGTCATACCATTATACATTCTTTCAGTTCCATTCTCTCTAAATCCTAATTCCAATAAAAATTTTCTTAAATCTTGTTCAGGTTCTGCTTGGAATGTTGTTCCATCTATATACCTTCCAGATAAAGCTCCGACTTTTCCTGCTAATATTTCAATTAAATGTGAAATAGTCATTCTACCTGGAACTGAATGTGGACTAAAAATTAAATCAGGTACAATTCCAGATGCTGAAAATGGCATATCACTTTGATCAGCTATAAAACCAACAACTCCTTTCTGTCCATGACGAGAAGCAAATTTATCTCCGATTTCTGGTACTCTTTGATCTCTTAATCTTACTTGTACCAATTTATTACCTTCTTCATTTTCTGTTACAATAACTAAATCAACAATACCTTCTTCACCATGTCTTACTACAACAGAACTTTCTCTTCTAATACTAGCTGCAATTGAAAATTCTTCCAATTCCCCTAAAAATCTTGGTGGACTAGTTTTACCAACTAAAACATCTTCTTCTTTTACTTTAGTTTCAGGACTAATAACACCATCTTCTTCTAATAATTTATAATCTTTTTCTGATTTGTAACCTTTAACTTCTTTATCAGGAACACAAATTTCATCTGTTAATCCACCTAAATATCTTAATTCCTCAACAGCATAAGGTCTAAAATAAAATGATCTTGCTAATCCTCTTTCAACAGAACCTTTATTTAAAATTATAGCGTCCTGCATGTTATAACCTTTATAACTCATTAAAGCAATTGTAATATTTTGACCAGCAGGATGTTTTTCTTGTTCTGTAATATCATACATAAATGTTCTAACAATTGGTCTTTGTGGATATTGTAAAACAGAAACATCTGTATCCATTCTTAACAAATAATTACTAGCATACATTCCTATAGCCTGTTTTTGTGTTTTACTACCTCTATTTAATCTTGAACTCTGAACAAAATTAGCATATGGAACTAATGAAGTTGTTAAACCTAAAATAACAATAGGATTAATTTCTAAATGAGTATGTTCTTTAGTTACTTCTTCTGGTGATAAAGCAACATAAGCATCCTCTTCTTCTAATGCATCTAAATATTCTATAACGCCTTTAGCAACTAAACCATCCCAGTTTACTTCACTTTTTTCTAATTGCTTCATTAAATCTTCAGTTAATTTACTTTCTCCATTCTCAACAATAATTAAAGGTCTTCTTGCTCTACCTTTGCTTAATTCAATATTAATTTCGTCCATTGATTTGTCATAACTAATATTTAGCGTGTTTGGTAATTTATTTTTCTGTCTATCTAATTTAACATTTTTTACAAATTCCTCTGGATTATCGACTTTTCCGATATATCTTTGATCTAAATAAACATCACTCATTTTTTAAACCAATTTCCTCCAATAATTTTCTAACTTTTTCTTCGTTATGCCCATCTTGTGTAATATCACATAACATAGCCAAATTTTTTCTTAATCCAATTGGTGTTCCTTCTGGAGTTTCTAAAGGACATAATCTTCCCCAATGAGTTCCATGTAAAGCTCTTGCTTCGAAATTCTCTTGTGAAGTGCTCAATAAACTAACAACTCTTTTCAAATGTGATAACGTTGCTAAAAAGTTGGTTCTATCAATATTTTGACTAATACCCTTTCTACCACCAACCCATGAACCAGTAGCCATTGCACTTTTTATTCTAGAAGTTAACAATTTATCCCTAATTACAATTTTAACAGAATGGAATTTTCCTCTTTTAACCAATCTCTGGAAATTATATAATATATCATTAACTAATGCTCTTAAATTAACTCTAAATAAATCAGCTAATAAATCACCACTTAACTTTAATCTTTTGTTACTATAATGATCTTTATCTTCTGTAATACCCTCTTTGGTTATTATTAAAAATCTTTTAATTAATTTACATAAGTTGTATGCTTTAGAAATTCTGTCTTTAGGACTTGTACCTAAATGAGGCAATAAATATCTATCTAAATTTTCTCTTGTTTTATCTAATTTCATTTCTCTAGATTGTGTAATACCTATTCTCTTAGCTAAGAAATCAAGAGCATCTTCTTCTTTTTTTAATTCAGTTGAATTATACAAATTAATAAAAATATCTTCATATTGCTTATCAGTACCAATAAATTTAACAATTTCATCATCTCGGATTAATCCAAGAGATTTTATTACAGCTATTATTGGTACTCTTTTAAATCTTGTAAAGCTTAGATAAATTACACCATCTTTCATTTGTTCTATTAAATGTGGTATTCTGTAAACGCCTCTCTCAGAAAATATTTTAGCGCTAAATTTACTTGGTCCTGAAGTTTCCTCTTGAATAAACAATTTATTAGAAGCCAAATCTTCTACTGTTATCAATACACGCTCATTACCATTTAAAATAAAATATCCACCAGGATCTCCAGGATCTTCACCATGAGTAATTAAATCTTCTTCTTTTAAATCATGCAAATGACAATACTTAGATCTCAACATTATTGGTAGTTTACCAACTTGTGTTGTAAAACTTTCTCTTTGTACATTATCAATATGAGCACTAACATCTAAGTATATTGGTGCACTATAAGTTAGATTTCTTAATCTTGCTTCTATTGGGTAAATATCTCTTTTACTACCATCAGCTTCTATTAAGTGTGGCTTAGTAATCCAAACTTTATCCAATTTTATTTTAAAACTCTCAATTTCTTGTGGAATTATTGTTGGTATTATTTCACCCATCTCTGCAACTACTTCTTGCATTCCCTTATCTACAAATTCATTAAATGATTTTATATTTGACTCTATAAAAGAATGGTCTTCGAAGTACTTTTTAACTAAAAGATCTTTCTTATTCATTTCCCAACAACTCTATAGAATACAGTTTCACCAGCCGTATCACTATTTCTTATAATCTTAATCACATCACCCTGCTTAACATTTAAATTCTTAATAACAGCATCTTTTGGACTTATCCTTGGTAATTGTTTAATAGAAATATTGTAAAAATCTAAAACTTTTTTGATTTCATCCTCATTTAATTTAATATGTTTAGGTACTAATATATGATCTTCGATTTTATAACTTTTCATTTTCTTTTTAAAAGCGGGCCGGAAGGGATTTTCATATCTAATTGCTAATTATTAATATGCAATATATCTTTTGAACCCTCGACCACTTGGTCACTTTAGCCGTGTTTAAAAGCTTCACCTGAATTCATCAAGTGCTCTACCAAGCTGAGCTACCGGCCCATTTGTCTGATTTAACACGTTTAAATTTATCGTCGTTATCCAATGTTTTAGTGTTAAAATCAGAATTATAAAATGACATTTTGGTGGCTAAGGGCATATTGAACACTCTTGAATTAAGAAAAAATGGCTTTATAAAGATTTCTATTTATTTTAATAACTGATTAATAGTAACAAAAATAAGTAATTTAGGTGAGATTTTAAATTTTTACCTCAACCTATATCTTACTAACTTTTATTTTATTTCTAAACCAGAAAACTCAATACTTATTCCTTTGGGCATATTATTTTCTACATATTCAGAAATAGCATTTTTTTCTTCTATACCTATATTAGGTATTAGTCCAATATTTGGATTCATTATTCTTTTTCTTTTTTTCTTTTTTAATTCATAATACATTTTTTTACCTCATATGTTTTTAATTTATTTTATATAAATAGAATTTTGAGCATTTAAAGGTTCGTATTTGTAAACGATGCTAAAAATAGAAACAAATTTTAAGATTACCATTAGGTTTATAAACCTATTAAATCATACTTTTTAATATCAATATAAAGGAGAAACAAAATAATGGAAAATTTTAACGACAAACCAAGAGAAATGCATAAAGCTATATGTGCTGAATGTAAGAAAGAATGTGAAGTCCCTTTCAAACCAACTGAAGGAAAGCCAGTTTACTGTAGGGAATGTTATGCCAAAAAGAGATCAAGGTATTAGTTTAATACTTCTTTTTTCTAACTTCAAATTTTTTTTAAGAGATATTCTTTAATCTTTTTATTTTTTCTATTTTTTCAGTTAATTCTTTTTTGTAAATCTTTTCATTCTCTCTTGCTTTGGCTGACCTTTCTTCGTATTTTTCCTTCAAAAATATCATCCATGTTTTTTCTCCAATTCTAATTTAATTATAAATTAAGCTTTTTTGATTGTATGGGCTATTACTGAAATTATAAATAAAATTACAAAAATTACTGCTAACCATTTTGCTATTGTAAATGAAACTCCTGAAATAAATCCAAATCCAAACATTCCGGCAACTATAGCTACTATTAAAAATAGTATTGCCCAAATTAACCAGCTTGTTACGCCTTTTTTGTTATCTAACATAAGTAATATATAACTAAAAAGATTATATAAATATTTCTATATCTTTTTGATAACACTTTGATATAGTTCTTCTAGGAGTACGGACTTTAGGTATTAGCGCCCTAGGCGTAACTTAGAACAAAAGTCCCGACTCCGCTACAAACTATAACAAAATGATATCAGATTGATATTAGATTGATACTAAAATAGTGTTATATTTTCTATCAAAAAGTTTTATATATTGTTAATATCTATTTATTTGTAATGATTAATAAAAAAGCTCAGGTGACTTTTTTTATAATTTTAGGTATAATTATAATAGGATTAATAGGTCTAATTATTTATATTAGAACTGGATCTTTTAAATTAGGATCAAACATAGAAATAGAAAAAGGTGTTTCAACATCTCTTCAATTAAATGTTATTAAAGAATATGTTGATAACTGTTTAGAAGAAACAAGTAAAGATGGCTTATTTATAATTGGTAAACAAGGAGGATATTATAACACCCCAAAATCAATTTCAACTATTCTTATAGGAGAAAATGTAACATATTATTATTTCAATAAGAAAATATATATTCCAGAAATAAGTGTAATCCAAAAAGAATTAGGTAACTATATCTCAAATAATTTGATTAAATGTTTAGATTTTAAAGAATTTAAAGATAAAGGATATAATATTAATGGTAAAAATATTTTAGTTGAAACTAAAATAAATGACAAAAACATTGATATTACAATGAATTATCCTATTACAATTGAAAAAGATGGCATTAGTGCCAATTTAAATGATTTTAATTCTATTATTAA
>JAPLZO010000018.1 GCA_026394995.1 Candidatus Woesearchaeota archaeon
CATATGTTAAAGAATCACCTTCAGGATCTTTAAAATGATTATCTAAATCAAATGCATTATTTAGATTAGTATCTTCTGTTAAATGATAATTAATTATAGTTTGTACTAATACAGGAGCATCATTTACACAATTTTCATCTATATTATTAATAATTTCAGTAGCTCCAGGATGAATATTTACATTATTATCATTACAATCACTTCCTAAATCACCAATTTCATTAGCACATTGTAATGCTTTATTTTGTATTTCATAATTTAATTTACAATAACCATCAGCATCAACATCAGCTAAATCAGCACCATCACAATTCTCATCTATTCCATTATATGGAATATCAGTAACACCTGGATGAATATTAGGATCTTCATCATTACAATCTACATCAGAAAAGTAACCATCATGGTCAAAATCACTACCTCTTAAAACCCATAGCACAGAATTCTTAAACATTTTTCTTGTATCAACTGTCCATAAATCTGCTTTAGTCATTCCAAAGAAAACATTTCT
This sequence comes from Candidatus Woesearchaeota archaeon, assembly GCA_026394995.1. Taxonomy (GTDB): domain Archaea; phylum Nanobdellota; class Nanobdellia; order SCGC-AAA011-G17; family JAPLZO01; genus JAPLZO01. Next base: position 512 of record JAPLZO010000018.1, read on the forward strand.
TGCATTAGTTGTTCTACCATTTAAAAAAACATCTCCAGCATCAGCAGCAGCTACAACAGAATCAGCACTTGTATGACTTGATCCCATAACATAAGCAATTAAATCAATTCCAGTTGCTTTTTTACCTTTTAAATAATATAATGTACTAGATCCTGAATAAACCTTAAAAGTTTCACCTAAACCTTCAGCAATAGGATGATTTAGTTTTATTATTTTTACATTTAGCATAGAAGCTGAAACTTGACCTTTACTTGCACTCCAGCCTAAATCATCAAAACCTAATTTTGAATAATAATTATATGAGTTCATAATTAAACTTGGATGATCTGTTACTGGAATACTTTCTATTCCAGAAAAACTTTCATCTCCAATAAATATCATTTTGTATTGTGAAAAATCAGTACTACCAATTTGAGAATCATCTATTAATCTATAAGTTAAATTTAATTCACTAAAAACACCTGTAACTTGTGCATTTGGATTTCCAACATTCTTGATAACATAAGCTACATCAGCAACTTTAGCATTTACAGCTACTGTTAATAATAATATACTAAAAAATAAACCAAAAATTAATTTGTTATTTACCATTTTCTTAAAAAATAAATTGCTCCTCCTATGATTAACAATAAAATTATTATCATTATAATAATGAAAATTAGATTACCACTTATACTACTTTTAGAAGAACTAGTAACTTTTTCACCACCCAAACTAACTTTTACTCCGCTTTCATTATCTTTATTTGTTTCTTCAGGAATTTCTTCGGGATTATTTTCTATAGTAGTATTTTCTACTGGTTGTTCTTCAGGAAAATCACCTTCTCCATAAGCATTTATTATTAAATTAGATGCTAAAACAACACCAGCTTCTTTATTTCCTGGTGTAAAAAAAACACTTATTCTTCCATCATAAGTTCCAGGTCTTTCTATATTCAAATTAAATCTAGCTTTTTTCTCTTCACCTGGTTGCAACACAAATTTTTCATCAAATATTTCAATTATATCTTTTAAAACATCATCAGGTTCTAGTGTTATATTCAAAGGAATATCATTAACATTTTTAACTAGAATTGTTCTTTCTAAAACAGTAGTTTCACCTGGTATTACCTCGGTTTTTATAATAGCTTTAGCATTTCCAATACTACCTGTTATAGCATTAGCTATTGGTATTATTAATAAAACTAAAATTAAACTTATTATTATTTTTTTCAAGCTAAACCCCCCATTAATAGTGAAATGTAATTACTACTGTATGTTAGCAATAAATTTAGTTTAGAAAGTATATATAAACATTATTAGAATACAAAATATAGAATATAATATAACTACCATAAAATATAGTTTATATCATTTAAATAATATTTTTCAAACTTTTTATTCAAGATTTTTGTCTTAGAAACATATTAATAATAGATGTTAATAGAAATGTTATAAATCATCCTTTTATTCTATTTGTTTACACCGAGAATTGCGCAGTTCGATTCTGCGTGAGCCCATATTGACAAATAGTAGAATTTATAAATCAAGAATTTATTATAATTAAATAACAAAAGGAGGTTAAAAAATGAGAAAAAAGGTTTTAATCTTGGGAATTGCTTTATTGTTTATAGGAATAATTTTTGAGTTGTTTTCAGGAGCAACACTTCCGGGAGATATTACAATACCATTAATCTATGGTTCAAATCAGATTCTTTGGTTATTTGTTGCTTTGGTAGGTTTAATTGTAAGCATAGTTGGTTTGATATTAAGAAAGAAATAACTTCCTCTTGAAAAGAGTAAATTTTTGAGGGGTTGTATCTTTTAATCCTACATATTTAGTAAAAGTTATAAATTTCTATAATTGTTTTATTACTAATTGTTATTCTTGTCTTTTTTGTAAAGAAGAATAAGAAAGAGAAAAGACTTACATCATTAGCAGGCATTGCTTTTGCATTTGTCTTAGCAGGAATCATTTTTGGAGATGATAGGCTGATTGGTTATAGTTTGATAGGAATTGGAGTTTTATTTGCTTTAATTGATATATTTAAAAAATTAAAAATAAAAAAGAAGAAAAATTTAAGCTCCATATATTTTTCTTATTCCTTGGATATCACCAGTATTTAATGTTCTTTTACTTGTTTCTCCATAATTTGAGTAACCATACATTGTTTCTTCTGTACATTTATTATATAAGTCATCTAAACCAACACCATGACCTAGCTCATGTGTTGCTATATTCTGAACATCCATTAAATTGCTATTTGCTGTTGCATCATCTCCCCAATTCCAGTCATTATCAAGCATCATATCAAACTCTACAATTTGTCTTGTGTATCTATTATACCATATTGTTGTTACAGCTATTACACCTGCTTGTGCATAGTTACCAAATGATATCTCATTTTTATTATTTAGAACACCATATTTT
>JAPLZO010000024.1 GCA_026394995.1 Candidatus Woesearchaeota archaeon
TAGAGATTATAGTAAATATATAGCCTTTGTTCATGATTAACAAAAAATATATATGCTATTTTTATACTTTTTGGTAATTTTAATTATATTAAACTCTATATCTTACTTTATCATACCAAACTTTAAAATTAGTAGGCATACTTCTATAAATGGGTTTAGCAATTTTTTCTCTTAAAAAATCAGCACTTTGAACAATATAACCAGTTCCATAAGTAAACATTAAATTTTTACTATTAAATTTAATGTTCCCCTCTCTTATTAAATATTTTAAGATAGATACTGGCAGAATACCATATCTCTTTTCAGTTACAACCCCCCTCATTAGATTTAAAATTAAATTTAAATAAGCATTTCTCTTTTTTAATTTTATATGCTTAAATCTATCCCAATAATTTAAATCAAAAGCACTATCCTTTTGACTTTTAATAACGCCATCTTTCACAGCTTTCTCATATAACTCAGTTCCTGTAAAAAATACTAAATTATTAACTGATAAAAAATATGGTTTAGGCAATTTAATCAACAAATTAATCAAACTCAAAACATCTTTTTCACTTTCATAAGGATTACTAGTTATAACATCATACATAACAGCAATTTTATTTTTATATTTATTAACAATTTTTGCAGCTCTAATTACTTGTTCATCTTTAATATATCTTTTATAAATTCCATAATTAACAGCCTCACAACCTTGTATTCCAATTATAATATCGGTTAAACCAGCATCTATAAAAAATTTCAATTTTTCTTCATTCATTGTTGGAGGATCAGCTAAACATTTAAATCTTATTCCAATATACTTTTTATATTTGGAACAAAAATCTTTAACTTCATCTAATGACATTATAAATAAAGTTTCAGCTCTAAAATCAATTGTGCCTAAAGTTTTAAATTTATTTTTTAATTGTAACAATTCTTTAATAACATAATTAACATCTAATTTTCTTATTATAGGACCTTTATCTAAATACAAATTTTTTAAGTATCTATTGCTACAATAAGTACAAGAATTAGGACAACCTCTAATAGTTTGATAAAATACTTGTCCATTCAAATGTTTTTCTTTAAATGGTACTATTTTTCCTTTTTCTAAAATATAATGATTTTCTATATCATAGTCTGCAAATGGTAATTTATTTAGATCATGTATTAAAGGTCTTATTTCATTTTTTATAATTTTTCCATTTGTTTTAATCCATAAATTTTTAATATCCTCAATATTTTGTTTGTCTCTAATAGCATCAGCTAATTCTACAATAGCTTCTTCACCCTCACCAATACAAACAATATTACTTTCTTTAATACATAAATCTAGTGATATTGTAGCATGAATTCCTCCATAAACTATTGGAATATCTAATTTTTTTAAATGATTTATAACCTGAGCAGCCCTTATTGAAGTAGAAGCATATGAAGCTATTCCTATTAACATAGTATCTTTACAAATATGTTCAAGTTGTTTTAAAACTTTATTAGAATATTTTTTACTATAATCTTCTTCTTCAGGTAAAAAAACAATTTTAGTAATATAACCAGCACTCTTTAAACAACTACTTACAATCCTTAAACCCTGATCGCTTGGGTAAGTACTAGTTGAAATTAAAACTATTTTATCCATTTTTAAGTTTAATAGCTTCATTATAAACATTCATATACTTTTTGTATATTAAATCCCAACTATAATTTTTAGCTTTTTTCTTATTGTTTTCACCTATTTTTTCTCTTAATTTTTCATTATCGATTAACATCAAAATCTTTTCTTTTAAACCTTCAATATCACCATATTTAACAAAAAAACCATTTTCAGGTTCTTTCATAGCATAAGGAACACCATTAACAGGGCTAGCAACTATTGGTAAACCACAAGCCATTGCCTCAAATAAAGTTAAAGGTAAACCTTCTCTATAACTGGGTAAAGCATAAATATCACTTGCTTGATACATCTCAGCAATTTTATCCTTACCTCTTATAGGACCCAAATACATCATATTTTTTTGGTCTTTTATTATTTCTTTAACTTCCTCAGCTTTACCTTCATCAGGTCCAATAAAAACAAAATATATATCATCTCTTTTACTTACAATATCTTTACCAGCTAGAGCTAATTTTTCAGGACCTTTTGTTGGATTCAATCTACCAAAAAACAAAACAATTTTTCCTTTAATATCATTATTTTTTTTAAAATTATTTGGCACTATTTTTTTAAATAGAATATCATCCATCCCATTCTCTATAACAACGATTTTATTTTTATCAACCCATTTTTCTAAAGTATTTAATTCCCAAGGTGTTATTGCTATTATTTTATCCATTAAACTAAAAGCCCATCTATTGAAAATTTTATCATTTAACCACAAAAATGGTTTTAATATCCAAGGTCTAAAAGCATCTGTCCATGGGCAATGAGTTGTATGAACATATGCAGCTTTTCTCTTGCTTAAACCAGCAAATAAAATATAAGCATGTCCAGAGACATGACTATGGATTACATCAAAATCATATTTTCTTAATTTCCATAATAAAGAAGGCCATATATGTGTACTTAATGATAGTCTAAACCAATATCTTAATCTATGAACATGTATACCATCAATAATTTCCTCTTTAACTTTTATTCTACTATTTTTATCAGAATCACAACAAAAAACATGAACCTCATGACCATCTCTAACTTGCCTTTTAGCTAACTCATACATTACTTGTTCTACTCCACCAAAAGTAGGTAAATAAAACATATTAATATGTGCTATTTTCATACGATAATCAGCATAATTTAGCTTTAAAAAGCTTATGTATATTACTAAATATCTTTTAAACCATCGATAAAACTTCGTTTATTATATTTAGTCTCATTATACAAAATGCCTATCCAAACACCCTTTACTTGTGCTTTGATTAAATCAAATCTATTAATTAAAGCAAATCTTATTACCTTTATTGGAATACTTAAAAATGCACCAAAAATGAATATATAATAAATTAATTTATTAGCATGAAGCTTCATAAATGTAATTTTATCTCTTAACATATGATAAAGAGAAAAACTACTCAACTCTTTTTCTATACCACCTTTTTTAGCCCTAGCTGTTGGGACATGTAAAACCCTAAAACCCATTTTTTTAGCATTTAAACACCAATCAACTTCATTATAATATAGAATATATTTTTCATTAAAACCACCAATCTTTTTTAGAACATCCATCTTCATCATCATTGCTCCACCAATTAAACTATCTACTTCAATAATTTTATCATACTGTCCTCTATCAATTTCATTTCTACCAACAACTTTACTTGTATATATTAACTTATTTATTTTAATACCCAAAGCTCTTATTTTATTAGAATTGGGATAATATAATTTACATCCAACACCAGCAACATCATTATATTGTGTAATAACTTTAATTAATTCACTTAAAACATTTTTTTCATATATAGTATCTTGATCTGTTCTAAATACATATTTGCCTTTAGCTATTTTTATTCCATTATTGCAAGTTCCAATAACACTCTCTCTTTTCTTATTTTTAGTTATGATAATATTATGTTTATTACCAAATTTTTTCTTTAAAAAATCATAAGAATTATCATCAGACATATCATCTATAGCGATGATTTCAAAATTTTTATAATCTTGATTAAGAAGAGATTTTATACAATTTTCTACACCAGCTTTAACACCATTATAAACAGGTACAATCACCGAAACTAATGGTTTATTTATCATAAATCTTAATCAATTAAATCATCTTTTGTAAGTATCTTAGCTACTTCAGGCCTCATTAATTCTTTAGATATTTTTTTACCATTACTAACACAATCTCTTATGTCTGTTCCACTTATATCAATTTTATCATCATGAGGACATATTTTTTCAGTTACAATGTTTTTACATTTTTTACAATAATAAGGCCCACATAATAATAAAGGTTTAATATCTAAATCTTCAAATTCATCAAAAATTTTATGTGCATCATATTTTCCATAATAATTCCCAACACCAGCATGATCTCTTCCAACAATAAAATGAGTACATCCATAATTTTTTCTTATTATAGCATGAAAAATAGCTTCTCTTGGTCCAGCATATCTCATAGCAGTTGTTAATGCAGCTAAAACAACTCTATTTTTTGGATAATAATTCTTTATTAAAACTTCATATGATCTTAATATTGCCTCTGGACTAAAATCTCCTTTCTTTTTCCATCCTATCAAAGGATGTATTAATAACCCATCAACAATTTCTAAAGCAATTTTTTGTAGATACTCATGTGCCCTATGTGGAACATTTCTAGTTTGAAAACCAGCTATTGTTTTCCAATTATTTTCTCTAAAAATTTCTCTAGTTTGTTCAGGTGTTAAATCATAACTACCAAATCTAAGAGTAGGTTTTTCTAAAACATCAATCTTTCCACCTAATAAATAATTGGGCATATCAAAAGCTTTTTTTACACCAGGATGATTAATATCTTCTGTAGCATAAACTTTTCTTGCCAATTCTTTTTTATCATACTCATATTTATCTTCCAAATATAATACTGCTAGCTCTTTATTATTATTAATTAATAAATATTCTTGCCCTTCTTTAACATCATCATTACTTGGTAATATTATAGGAATTGTCCATGGTAAATTATTACTCAACCTTTTATTATTCACAACATTGATATAATCATCATGACACATAAAGCCTTCTAATGGGCTAAAAACACCAGTTGCAATCTTTTCAATTTCTAAAACAGAATCATCATCAACATTTATTTTAGGTAGTCCTTCAGTATCTATTTTTTTATCTACAACTCTATTTACTAATTGTCCACCATGAGGCTTTATTTGCTGCATTTTTAAAAATGGTCAATATCCTTTTATAAATATTATGTATTTTAGTGAATCAAAATATTTATAAACCTATATAATTTTTTTAAAATCAATGGTATCAATAAGTGAATTAAGAAAAACTCAACATCCAAAGTCACAACAAGATTTTTATGTAAAACATATTTATAGAAAATTTTCTATAATTTTCACCTGGTTTTTTGTTAATCTAGGCATATCAGCTAATATTGTAACTGTTATATCTTTTTTATTTGATGTATTGGCTGTATATTTGGTATTTAAAAATAGTTTAATTTTAGCTGCAATAGCAATTCAATTTGGAATTATATTAGATGTAGTTGATGGCGAAGTAGCACGTTACAACAATTCAATTAAAAAATTAAAAGAACCTAAAAAATTTGGAGCATATCTAGATGAAGTTTTAGGTGTAATTGGATTCGCAACAGCAATATTTGCATTTTGTTATATTAAACAGGAATATTGGTTAGGATTTGCAGCTATTATTGCATTAGTTATGATGAATCTTACATCAGCAATAAGCTCATCTTTATTTACAACAGGAAAATCTAATATAAATGAATTTAAAAAATCTCTATTTGGAAATTTATCAGATGCTATAGCATTTGGAATGACTCCTCAAAGAGCATTTATAACTTTAGCATTTTTATTAGATAACATTTATTTTATTTGGTTCTTTACAATAGTTGGTAATTTTTATTGGATAATAAGATTCAAATTTTATAAAAATTTATAATTTTTCAAAAAAACTATCTATCTTATCCCTTACACCAACTCTATACTCTTTACCAACTCCAAATATATTTAATAACTTTGAACCAATATTATAAACTAAAACAAATTTAATTATTGATGATATATCAAGTATTAATGCTATTGATTTAAATAAAATATTATCATTCAATCTAATATTTTTATAAAAAACATCACCATCACTTTTTATTATGATATTATCATTCTTAAGATAAAATCTACCTTTTTTTATAGAATTAATTATACTCTGATTATCTAAATTATTGCAATTAACATAAATCTCTATAACTTTTTTTATAAATACCCTATGTAAATCTAAACCACCTAAGAATTTAATATCTTTCTTTTGTTTTTTTATGAAATTTATTAATGATAATGCTCTATAGGGTAATAATCTTTTAGAATTATGATGAACATTCCATATTTCTATACAGTCTAACTTATCTAATACTGGGAACTTTTTTAATGATTTAAATATTAAATTATTTTTATAAGCATGAGCTAATATAATAATATAATCTCTATTTTTATTATTAATAATATAGTCAACCTTATTTATATCAATAGGTTTATTTCCAATATAAATAATATGCTTCTTTAAATAATAGAATTCAACACTAGGAATTAAAATTTGATTTTTTCTAGATTTATTTTTACATTCCTCTATAAATTTTTTATACTTTTCTTTACTTAAATGTTCTAGATGATCCGTTATAATTATGAAATTATAATCTTTATATTTTTCTCTAATATCATCTATAGAAAATTTTGCATCATTAGAATAATTTGAATGTACATGAAATATACCTTTAAAAATTACCATTTTTATATTTAATTTTTTGTAAAAAAGATTTTATAATTAATTTATCTTGATTATCTAAGCATTTAAAAATATATAATAAAACTAAGTATATAACTAAAAATAGTAATAAAAGGAAAACAAGTTTGTATATTGATAATTTGATAATAGTACTTAATTTATAAACAATAATTATCGAAATTAAACCGAGTATAAATGATTTTAAGTAAACCCATTTTATCGGTTGTAAATTACTAATCTTATAAGCATAATAAAAGAACAATATCCCCATAATAGTAAAAGATATAGATGTTGAGAGAGCAGCACCAATTAAATTATATTTTGGTACTAAAATAAAACCCAACATCACATTAATTATTGCTGCAACTAACGTTATATAAAATATAATTTTAGTTTTTTTTGCTATACTTAAAATATCAGTTGCCGTTTTAGATAATGAACACAAAATATATCCAGCAGCCAATATTGATAAGGTTAATGCACCTTTACTATATTCATTACCAAACATTATTCCTAAAATATTTTTAGAAAAAAAGAAAAATACTAAATATATAGGAATTATAACCAAAAAAATCCATTTTGTTGTTGTATCATAAATAGCTTTTAAATCTTTATTTTCACTTTTGCTATATCTCTCAGTCATAATTGGAAAAGATAATGTGGTTAAAGCCATTGGTGCAAGATACATTAAATCTGCTGTTGATAAAGAAACATTATAAATACCAACATATGATGCATCTTTAAAATAACCTAATATAAAAGTGTTTACCCATCTAATAATCATAAAGAAAAAGCCAGTTAAAACAAGTGGTAAAGAATATTTTACCATCTCGTTTCTATAATAATACGTTTTTATTTTACTAAATATGGAAAAAACTTTTTTTTCCATCAAATAAAATGATATCACAAAAGTAGAAACAGCAGCCACAGTATAAGCTATAGAAGCACCATAAATATTTAATCCAAAATAAAACAATATTAAGGTTATTGATATATTGACTATTTTTTCAATAACCTCTCTTGCTCCAACAGCATAACCAATTTTATGATATGCTCTTAATACATGTATGAATATATTACCTAAAACAAAAAAAGGTACACCAATTATCATTATTCTTAAGATTAAAACTAAATTATTATCATGAAATAAACTTGCAATTTGATTTGCAAATATAAAAATGATAGAAGACAATAACAGGCTTAAAGGCAAAGCAATTTGTAAAGCAGATACAATTGCACCTTTAATTTTATTTTTATCATTTTTAGCTTTATAAAAAGATACATATCTTAAAACTCCAGTATTCAAACCAAGTAATGCTATTATACCGACAATTGCGTATACTCCAAAACCAATATTAAGTAAACCAAATTTATAACTACCTAATCTTGCTAAAATTAAAACATAGAAATAACCAAGAATTTTAGAGAATAGACATCCAATAAAAACAATTCCTGCTCCTCCTGCAATTTTTACTAAAGAATCATGATCATTCATTTTATTCACCTTTAAATTTAATCTTAAAAACTTTATGGAGCTTAATACTTAACCACTAAGGCCTATTAAACTAACTCCTAATATTATTAAAGTAATACCCAACCATTTATAAAAATTCATTTTTTCTTTTAAAAAATACATAGATAATAAGATTATCCATATATAACCTATAGATACAAATGGATAAACTAGAGTTAATTGACCATATCTTAAAGCACCTATAAAAAATAAAGCAGATATACCATATAAAAATATCCCAAATAAAAATTTATAATTTGTAAATACATTTTTAAACTTTAAAGATAATTTTTTGGAACCTAACTTTAAAAATAAAGCTCCAAATGCCCCTATTAGTGTTGCGATTAATACCAAACTTATAGCAAATACTTTATCTACCATTTTTACTACCCCATCCTATAAAACTTACTCCACAAATTATAAAAAATATACCCAACCATTTTGTTAAATTCATAAAATCATCTAAAAAATAAGGTGAAAGTAAACTTACCCAAACATAAGCTAATGCATTTATTGGATACAAAACAGATAAATCACCATGCTTTAATGCACTTGCAAACAATAAAGCGGCTCCAAGATATAAAATAACACCAATTATTAAACTGTAATTTGTTAATAAATGTAATATGTCTAATTTTATATTATTAGCCCCTAATTTTAAAAATATTTGACCAAAAGATATAACTATAGTACCAATTAAAACTAGAATAATAGCTAGATTTTTTTTATCCATATAACTTCTTAAGTCGTTAATAACACTTTATAAATTTTATTAATCTTTAAAATTAATCTAAGAATAATATATTGTATATCCCGATTCCATAATCTTTAAATACCCTTTAGATTGAATAATTTTTATGATACAAAGAGCATTGATTTTGGCTGGTGGCGAAGCTTTAAGATTAAGACCTCATACAGATGATGTTCCAAAAGCAATGGTTGTTGTAGCAGGGAAACCTATCATACACTGGATAATAGATTGGTTAAAATCAAATAATATAACAAAAATCGATATAGGTGTTGATTATAAAAAAGAAGTTCTAATGGATTATCTAAAAGATGGTAAATCTCTAGGTGTAGAAATAAGATATAATGATCATCATGGAGCAGAAGGTACAGGCGATGCTCTTAGGAGAGCTATAGAGAATCTAAAAATTGAAGATGAAAACTTTATTGCAATGAATGGAGATGAATTAACTGATTTACCAATAAAATCTTTATATAATTATCATAGGGAACATCAACCAATTGTTACTATTGTTACAAGCCAAGTACAATTACCTTTTGGTGTTGTAGAAACAGAACCTGATGGTAAAATAGTAACCTTTAGAGAAAAACCCGTTTTAAAAGAACATGTAAATATGGGTGTATATATATTTAATAAAGAAGTTATAAATCACTTACCAGAAAAAGGAAATATAGAACACACAACATTTCCTGAACTAGCCAAAATTGGAAAAATTCGTGCTTTTAGATACTCTGGTTTTTGGCGTACTATCAATGACATAAAGGATCTAAAAATAACAGAAGAAAGATTAAAAAATTTAGATTATAAACTTAATTAAAATGGAAAGAGTCTTTATTACAGGGGTAACAGGTTTTATAGGGAGCGAAATAGCAAGAAAACTTATTGAAGAGAATAATTATGAACTATCTGGATTAGTGAGGACAACAGCTAATAAAATTTCTTTAAAACCTATACAAGATATAACTGATAATATAAATATAAGATTTGGAAATTTTACAGATCCTTTAACAATAAGAAAAATAATAAAGGATGTGTCACCAAATTATATAATACATGTTGGTGGAAGAACCGAAGTACGTGAATCATTTGATCAATCTCAAGAATATCAAGAAACAAATTATTTAGGAACTATAAATTTAATACAAGCTGCTAAAGAGGTATCTGATTTTAGAAAATTTATTTTTGCATCAACAATGGAAACATATGGATGGCAAACACAAAGAACTCCATTTAAAGAAAATTTAAAACAAAATCCAGCTTCTCCATATGCTGTCTCAAAACTTGCATGTGAAGAATATATAAGAATGGAAAACAAAGTATCTGGATTTCCATTTATTATTTCAAGAGCATGTAATACATATGGTAGAAAAGATAATATAGGTTTTGTTACAGAATATATTATTACATCAATGCTTAAAAATAAACCAGTTTATTTAGGAACACCTAATGCTGTTAGAGATATGATGTATGTTGAAGATCATGTTAATGCTTACATAACATCACTTAAATCTAATGTTGTAAATGAAGTATTTAATTTTGGAACAGGATCAATGACATCAATGATAGAACTTGCTGAAAAAATTAAAAAAATGATTAATTCAGAGAGTAAAATAATACCTCATTGGCCACCAGATTATCCTTACAGACCCGTTTCTGAAGAATTTTTGTCACTAGATTCAGCTAAAGCAAAAGAAATTTTAGGTTGGCAACCAAAATATTCATTAGATGAGGGACTTAAAAGAACAATTTCTCATTGGAAAGAAAAAACTTAATTATCAAAATTCATAAATACTTCTCTTTTAAACCAAGAAGTAAAGGTTTAGTATAAGACCAAAATTGTTTTTTATAGTTAAGTGTTGATTTCTTATCACTTCTTTTATAATATATAGGGATTTCCTTTATAGTGTAACCACTAAGCAAAGATTTTATTAATATCTCAACATGTAATCCAAAACCATTATTTTCAAAATCTACATTTTTAATAACTTTACTATTATATAATTTAAAACCAGTTGTAATATCTTTTACATTTATACCTAATAGTGTCCTAGCTATTAGGTTATAAGAACCCCCAATAATTCGCCTTGATAAAGGGAAATCTGCACCACCACCTTTTATGAAACGTGAGCCAATTATTATATCAGCTTCTTTTCTATGCTTAAATAAATTTGGAATATCTTCTGGATTATGTGATAAATCGCAATCCATTATTGTGATATAATCACCTTTTGTGTTAGCAAATCCTTCTTTTAAAGAACTTCCTAAATCTCTATTTGGTCTGTCTCTTCTATGTATCACTCTTACTCTTTTATCCTTTTTTGCTATCTTATCAGCCAATTCACCAGTTTTGTCTGTGCAATGATTATCCATAAAAACAATTTCTCCCTTTATTTTATTTTCATCAAAAATACTAAGAATCATTTTCAAAACATTTTCTACTGTTTTTTCTTCGTTTAGAGCAGATATAACAACAGACAACTCTGGTTTTTCTAAAATACTCATTTTTTATCCTCTAAATAATTTTTCATTATATGTTGGTAAAACTATTGAAAGTTTTATGCTCTTGGTTTTTCCCATTTTCCACCTGTTAAACTTTTATTTTTAAATAAATTAAAATATGAAAGCATGACTGCAGTTATTTGAATTAAGATTAATCTTTTAAAAAATAATAAAATTAAAAACCCCCCAATTAATAAAAATAATGAAATATAAGGATTAATAAAATATAAATAGATTAATATATACATTATAAATATAGGATAAAAAAGAGGAAAAAATCTTCTAAAAGGAAAAGTC
>JAPLZO010000020.1 GCA_026394995.1 Candidatus Woesearchaeota archaeon
TGGGCTCCATTTTGGACAGTTCCAAAAATATATGGTACTGGCAGAAGAGTTCATCCAGGTAGACATACAAAAGTTAAAAGACATTGGAGAAGAAATAAAATTAATGCTTAAAGATGGCTGAAGAGAAAACAATAGTAAAAGATGAAAGAGTATATGTAATACCTCTTAGAAGAAGATGGTTAAAGGTAGTTAAATATCAAAGAGGTAAAAAGGCTGTTAAAGCTGTTAGAGAATTCATAATTAAACATATGAAGAGCAATGATGTTAAAATTGGTAAATATCTAAATGAAACATTGTGGGAGAGAGGTATTAGAAAACCCCCACATAAAGTTAAAGTTAGAACTTGGAAAGAAGATGATGTTGTTAAAGTTGAATTAATTGATGCTCCTATTGAAGAAAAGAAAATGGAAGTTAAAGAAGATAAGAAAAAAGTTGAAGAAAAGAAAGTTGAGAAAGATAAAGGAGAAGAAATTAAAGAAACTTTAGAAGAAGAGAAGAAAGAAGTTTTACAAAAAGGTATAACAAAAAAAGAGAGAAAGGTTTCTAGAACAAAAGAGAAATTTGCTGATAAAGAGAAGAGTATTATGACCAAAGAAGAGAAAATTATTGGTAAAACACAAAAGCCTCATCATGAGAAAAAGAAATAGATAATTCTATAACAATAAAGTTTTTATATAAGTTTTATTTCTAATTTTTCTATGGAACTAGTAAATAAGACTAAAAATGTAAATTTTACTAGTTTTAATTTTAGTGGATATTTCTATTGGTTTATATAAACCTTGGTTGTTTCTTAAAGTCTTATTTTAATTGAACTTTAAATTTCTAACCAAGAGTTTTAGCTTTATAGAAATATCTGTATATAGTAATAGGAGGAAATGAAAATGACTAAAGGAAAAAAGAAGAATAGTAGTAAAAGTACAATAGATGGAGCGTGTGAATTAATAAATATTATAGAAGCAGAAGGAGGAAAATGTTGCATTGGAAGGATGCATCAAACAGGAAATGGAAGTAATGGAGACATTTCAATTAAGATATTAGGTGAGATGAATAATAGTATAGAACTAAAATTATATACTGGAATTAAGAGTTTTCAGCGATTTAGAATAATGGCTCCAGTAAAATATGATAATGCTATGGGATTTTTGAAATATTGCATATCAAAAACAAGGATTTATATGCAATAATAAAGTATTAAAACTATAATTTATTATTTTTTATTATGGGAAAACTACCATTTGAATTAATAGAAAGAAAAGTTATCATAAAAAAAGAATATTCTACTAATGAAAAATATGGTTGCAATCCTTTTGGTAGAGATGTTAAAACATTAATTGAATATGGCATTATAAATTTAAATAAACCTAAAGGGCCTACAAGTCATCAGGTTTCTGATTATGTTCAAAAAATTTTTAATATAAAAAAGGCTGGACATTCTGGAACTTTAGATCCTGGTGTTACAGGTGTTTTACCAGTCGCCTTAGAAAAAGCAACAAGAATTGTGCAAACTTTATTAGGAACAGGAAAAGAATATGTTTGCTTAATGCATGTTCATAAGTTAATTGATGAAAATGAGATCAGAAAAGGCTGTGATAGTTTTATTGGAAAAATAAAACAAATACCACCTATTAAAAGTGCTGTAAAAAGACAAGAGAGAGAAAGAGAAATTTATTATTTGGAAATACTAGAAATTGATGGGCAAGATGTTTTATTTAGAGTAGGTTGTGAAGCTGGAACTTATATAAGAAAATTAGTATGGCAAATTGGTCAAAAATTAAAAACTGGAGCACATATGCAACAACTTATTAGAACTAAAGTTGGAGCTTTTACTGACAAAGATTGGGTAAGCTTACAGGATGTTAAGGATGCTTATGAATTTTATAAAGATTGTAGTGAAAAAGAAATAAGGAATGTAATAAAACCTTATGAAATAGCTGTTAATCATTTACCTAAAATATGGGTTTCTGATAATACAGTAGATGCTTTATGTCATGGGGCCAATTTATATATTATTGGAATATCAAAATTACATAATAAAATTAATGAAAATGATGATGTTGCCATTTTTACTCTAAAAGATGAGTTAATTTGTTTAGGAAAAGCTGCTATGAGCAGTGAAGAAATGTTAAAAAAAGAAAAGGGTATTGCTGTTGTAACAAATAAAGTTTTTATGGAACGTGGAGTTTATCCAAGATATGCAAAAGATAATTAAAGTTAATTCTGAAATTCCTTTGATAGGAACAATAATGTTTGGTTTAATTGATAGAGGAACTAATTTGATACAGGTTAGGCCAACGAGTTTATGTAATCTAAATTGTCCTTATTGTTCTGTTGATTCTGGAGAAAAATCCAAAACAAGAATAAGTGTTTATATCATTGAAGAAAATCATTTGGTAAATTGGTTAAGACAACTATCAGAATATAAAGGTGATAATTTAGAGGCTAATATCGATTCTGTTGGAGAAGTTTTAACTTATCCAGATATTATTAAATTAATCCAAGATATTAAAAAAATAAAACAAATTAGCAAAATTTCTATGCAGACTAATGGAATTTTAT
>JAPLZO010000037.1 GCA_026394995.1 Candidatus Woesearchaeota archaeon
AAAACACAAGCAGTAGCAAGAGGTTTAGAAAATGTTTATCCAATTACTACAATGGTAGATGATAAAAGAACTCAATGGGCCGATGCTCAATTTGATACATACAAGAAAATTATTGATGATGAAATAGAAACTATTAAACAAGCATCTAAAAAATATAAAGGAATTAAATTTGGTGCAGAAATGCCTTTTGGTAAAGGTGCTATATCTAACATGAAAGATAGTGCTCCTAAAATATGGAATTATCTTAATACAAAACTTGCTGAAATTGGTATTGATAATACAGGTGATATACCTACAGTTATTGATCAATCAGTTACACAATCAAATATAACATTTGATGAATTAACAGAATTCACTGATGAAAGAAAGCAAGAAATAATCATTAACTTTGCAGCTAAACATAAAATGTCTGAAGAAGAAGCTGAGAATTATATTAATGAATCTTTAGCTAAAGACAAAGAAAATACAATTAACAAATTAAAAGAATGTTACTAATATGGCATGTATAAACCCAAATACCCCAGAATTTAAAGCTGCTCTTGAAAGAGCAGGTGGTAATCCAATGTTAGCTGAAATAGAACTTAGTAAAAGTTTAGAAGTTAAACCAGATATACAATATCAACTTACATCTCAAGAAATAAAAGAAGCTGATAAAAAATTAGATGCAAAGCTTTTAAATTTTTTATCTAAATATGGAGTTCAATCTAAAGAAATAAATAATTTTAAAGAAAGATGGGGTGTAGATGCATTGGGTGCTACAGATGTTCTTAATAAGATTATATATCATTCTGTAGAAAAGAAACTTGATACAATACCAGAAGAAGCTGCTCATATGGTTGTAATGTTAATGGGTCAAACCCACCCGTTAATAAGAGATTTAATGGATAACATTAAAGATTGGTCAGGATATCAAGCTGTTTATGATGAATACATGCCTATTTATAATAATGAAAAACAAGTTAAAGTAGAAGCTTTAGGTAAACTTGTTACAGAATCATTATTACAAAAATGGACAGGTAAAACAAAAGAAGAAAGAAATTTACTTCAAAAAATATTAGAAGCAGTAAGTGAATTTTTAAATAATCTTACAAAACCATTTGTAATAAAAGAAGGAAGTTATTTTAAAGATGCTGCTGATAAAATAGCAGTTAATGTGTTAAATGAAAATGAAGCTTTTATTGGTTCCCCAACATCTAAAATTGAAAAATTAAATTATGAACAAGCTGTATCTGGAAATAAACTTGCCAAAAATATAATTGATACTTATTCAGGTAAAAAATTTAGATTTAAATTAGTAGGGAGTTTAGCTATTGCTGGACAAGGAGAAGATATATTTAGATCAAGTAAAACACCAATACATGATTTAGATTTTATTGTTAATAATGATGATTTAGAAACAGGTCTTGAAAAATACAATAGACTTGTTGATTATATGAATCAAATTAATGCTGTACCTATTCATGGTGGTTGGGAAAATAAACAAAAAACATATACAACATATGCTTATTTAATTCCAAAAGAAGGATATAAATTTAGCAATATAGAAAGAAATAATAGAGATAATCTATATAAATATACAATACTTGATGAAAATGATAATATAGTTGCTAATGTTAAACTTGTTTCACCTAAAGTAACAGTTTTTACAGATAAAAATGATAAAGTTTTAACTGATGAAAAAATAAATAGTTTATCACAACTTCATATTCCAGTTGATTTTTTTGTTTATAATGTAGATTCTAAGAAGCAGTATAAAGATATATTTTCATCTATTCAAGATATATATTTTGGTAAACTTTCTCTTTCACCTCACGGAGCAGATGAAAGAATGTTTCAACGTGAAAAAGATCAAGAAGATTATAGAACATCTAATTTTAAAAATAGAAATATAGAAAAAAATGAATTTTTATATTTCCAACTAAAAAAACAATCTACTGAAAAACTTTCTGACAAAGTTATAAAACCTATAGGTGAAGAATCTAATTTACAATATCAATTTAAAGTTGTATCAAACTTATATAATAATTTAGATAAAATAAATAAACTTTGGAAACAAATAGGTAATAATAATACATTCTGGAATAAAATACAACAAGATTTTCAAATACCTAAAGATCAAATTAACTTATTAAAAGAATCAGAAGGTAATACTATTGAAGAAAAGCTTACATCATTTGCTGCTAATTATAGTTATGCTATTGAGATTAACACTGCTAAAGAAACTATAATAAAAAGACAATCTTTTGATGGTGATGAAAGAGAGTTTATTAATGATTATGGAGATAATTATATAGCTACTTCTTCAGCTACACAAGAAGGTTATGATTATTTTAAAAATGATAATGAAATTACAAAAAATGATTTTGATAAAGCTTATAATGAACATTTAAAAGAAAATAATACAGATAAACAAAATACTCAATACTATTCTAACCTAACAGTTCCAGGAGGTACTAATTATACAGAGAATGAAATAGCTACACCAGCTATTACACCAAGTATAAAAGGACATGCTCAATTTGCTACAGACAAAGGTATAGGATGGTTTCGTTCAGATGATAGACAAGTTAATCTTGGAGGAGCAGAGTTATCAGAAGAATATGCACCAGATATTGAACAATTATCAAATGGTAAGTGGGAAGTCTCTTATATGCCAATTACAGGTGGTAGAAAACTTGAATTTTTTAAAACTGAGCAAGAAGCTAAAGACTTTGTAAAAAGTATTACTAAAACTTCTGATGAAAAAACTCGTAGAATACTAGAAGTACAATCTGATTTATTTCAGAAGGGTAGAGATCAAGAAGATTTAATAGGTGTAAAATTTAGTGATAAAGAAAAATTAGTTGCACAAACAAATAGCGGTAAAGATTATATTCATTATCTTTCAGAGTTTACTTATAATGGAGATATTTATAAAAAAACAGTAGAACAAAAAGGTCAATATAAAAATGGGGAATTTATTTCTATTGAGAAATTTACTAATGCTAAAAAAGATTATGTAGAAGAACAATATAATAAAATTAAACCTGAAACAAAAACAACTAATAATTTCCTACAACTATTAAATAAAGGATCTAACTGGGTGACATTCTTTGTTAAATCTATTATACAGGATTCTGTTAAGAAGGGATATGAAAAAGTGCTATTTCCTAGCGGTAATACAGCTAGTAAAGTTGAAGGTCATACTACTTTAGAAGAGTTTAAGAAACAAAAAGAAGATAGGATTAAAGAACTTGAAGAAAGTACTTCTTTTATGCAAAAACAGATTGATAATTATTCATCTATTAAAAAAATAGGAGATAGTTATACTACTTTAGGTTTATATGGAGATAAAGAATTAAAAAATATAGACACTAAAGAGAAATTTGATAATGTTATAAATCATAAAACAGGTTTACAAAAAAGTGTAGATAATAATAATACTGAAATAACTCGACTTAAACAAGAACTTGAAAGAGTTGAGACAGAAGGATTTGGTGCTTTAAAACCTATATTTAATTTCTATGAAAATACTGTAGCTAATGTTCTTAAGAAACAATATGGTAAAGAGAATGTAAAACAAGTTACAGATGAATATGGTAACACTTGGAATGAGATAGAAATTAAAGAAGAAAATAAACAAGAAATATATCTTCAAAAAGAATCTCAATCTGAACAAAAACCTTCTGAAAATATTGATAATAAAATAAAAAGTTTTTTAGCATCAATAGGAGTGAATATTAAAGTTGTTCAAGATCTTACAGATAGTAAAGGAAATAAACTATCAGGTATTGCTGTTGCTGATATGCTTAATAAAATCATACAAGTGGTAGATGGTAAAGCAGATATAACAACATTATCAGAAGAAGCAGCTCACTTTTTTGTAGAAATGCTTGGTGAAAGCAATCCTCTGTATAAACAAATGTTTGATAAAATTACAAGTTATAAAATATATTCTGAAACAGTTGATCAATATAGAAACAATAAAGCTTATAAAAATGCAGATGGCACATTAAATATAAACAAACTCAAGAAAGAAGCAATTGGTAAACTTATAATGACACACATTATTAAGAATGAAACAAATAATGAAAATAAAGATAAAATAAATTCAGCTAAATCTTGGTGGGCTAAATTATTAGAATGGATTAAAAATGTTTTTAAACAAACTTCAACTAATCCTTTTGCAGAAGCAGCACAAAAAATAATAAATAATGATATTTCAGATTTAAATCTAGATGTAGAAAGTAATGAAACTTATTTCCAACTAGAAGCTCAATCTGGAATTGAAAAAGTTATAAAAGATCAAAATGTTATAAAACTAGATGAAAGTATAAATCCAAAAACAGGTGAGAAAAAACACACTTACACTGAAAATGGAAAAGACATCATTGACAAAAATGGTAATCCTAGAAGTGTAACAAATAATGTGGTTGATCCATGGTATAAAAATAGATTTCCAACTGATTCAAGAACAACTATTAGAAAAATAATTGATGAATTTTCAGCTGAAAAAGGTACAGATATACATGCTGATTTAGAAAGTATACTAAGAAGATTTGTTGATAAAAATGGTGATATAAAAGCTACACCAAGTCCTATATCTAAAATAAAAACAAATGATGTTATTTATGCCAAGTTAGAACAATATGTCATGTCTCTACTTAATGAATTTAAAGGTAAACCAGGAACTAAATTTTTAGCTGAAGTTAGATTGTATAATAGAAAAAGAAATCTTCCAGGTACTATAGATTTATTAATAATGGAACCAGATGGAACTACACATATTTATGATTGGAAAAGTCAACAAATAAATAAAGATCAAACAGAATTAAAGTGGTTTAAACCTTTAGCCTATAGAATTCAATTAGGAGAATATAAAAAAATCTTAATGGAAGAATATGGTATATATAAGTTTGGTAAAATAAGAGCTATACCAATAGCAACTAAGTATACAATTGCTAATGTAAATGGTAAATTAACACCAACAGGTCTTAAAGATATTGAAATGGAATATGATATTAAAAATATTCCAACAGATAAAAATTATTTACTTCCTGTTGTTATGCTTGATGAATCTACAAATGATCCTAAACTTGATTCATTAATTGCAAAACTTAATGCTGTATATGAAAAGATTTCAATAGGTGATGTACAAGAATCTGAAAAAGCATTTAAACATGATGAACTTAATATTCTAAAAAAAGCTATAAATGATCTTCACATTAGAAAAGACATGACAGTGTTTATAGAAAATGGTTTATATGAAATTAATAAGTATTATAGAAAAATAAAAGATAATACATTTGGTTTAAAAGATATTAAAGATTCTTTATTAATATTAAATGTATATGCTGAAGGAAGTGTCTATCTAGAAAAATTATTTGTAGATATTAAAAATCAATTAAAAACAGAAACAAATCCTGATATAAAAGAATATTTACAAAATTTACAAGAAGATTTTTTAAAAATGAGTCAAAATGCAAAAGCATTATTGATAGATATTAAAGGTATACCTGGTGAAAAAAATCCAAGTGGGGTTATGGCAAGATTAGGAAATGAATTTGCACAAGAAGAAGGTATAACAACATTATTAAATCCTGAAGTGCAAATGGATTTTTGGAAAAGAAACTTTAGATCATTGACTACATTAAGTACAGCAGCAATGAATACATTTGCTAAAATACTAAGAAGAGTACAAGCTCAAAGAAATATAAAAATAAAAGATTTAAATAGTAAATTACAGACTCTCAGAAAAGAACATGAAGAATGGGCTAGAAAAAAAGGATTAACTGGAGAAAATATATTTAATCCAATTCTTGAAATTGATTCTAAAGGTAATTGGAATGGTGATTTTGTTAGAATATATTCAGCAGAGTATTTTAAACTTAGAGATGAAGCTTTAAAAAATGAAGATGTAAATTGGATTAAACTAAATACAGATTTTGATAATGATGGTTATAAAAAAGATTTAGAAAATTTCAAAAACAATGTAGAAGAAAGATACCCAGAAAAAAATGAAAAAACTGAAAGCCGTAAACAAAATTTAATTGAAAGATGGGTAGAAAGACACAGTCCTGATAGTAAAGTGGCTTATCTAAATAAGAAAAACTTTTATATTAAACCTAAAGCTAAATGGCAAAGTGAAAAATATAAAACAATATATGCCAAAGATTCTTCAGGAAAATATATAAATGAACCTTTAAAAAACACATATGAATTTTTTCAAGAATTAATTAAATATTCTTCTAAAATAGGAATGCTAGATAGATATAGTAGTAGATTTATTCCAGGAGTATACCAAAGTGCTATTACAAATATAATAGGAAGTTCATTTAAAAACATATATGATATACAAAGTAAATTTGAATCACTAGTAGTAGATTCTGAAGGTGGTTTTGGGAACATTGATCCTTTAACAGGAGTTCTCAAAAAACAAATGAAGGTTTATTTTAAAAAAGATCTAGGTGTTCAAAATGAAGATGGTACATTTGATTATTCTAATAAATCAAAAGATCTTTTTAGTGTATTTTCTATATGGGGTCAGCAAATGTACAACTATGAATCAATGGATTCTATAAGAGATAAATCAGATATTTTATTAGAAATAGAAAAAATCAAACCGCGTCTTGAAACTAACATGTGGTCAGTAGTTAAAGATGATAAAACAACAATTGCTGAAAATAGTGTTAATGCTGGTATATTAGAAGATTATATAAATTATTATATATATGGTGAAATAAAAGGATCAGATGTTGATAAAGCTGTAACAATTAACGGAAAAGATTATTCATTAAAACAAGCAACTCAAAAAGTAATAAAAGCAGCCACTTTTAAAACACTGGCTTTAAATTTATTATCAGGAACAGCAACTTTTGTTGGAGGTACAGGTAATGCTTTTTTACAAGCAAGTAAAAAACTAATATTTACAGAAAAAGATTGGATACAAGGTACTGCTGATTTTACTTCTAATAATGAAGTTACAAGTTTAGGAATTGATTTCTTTGATTTAGGATTAGATGATAGAGAAAAAAATGATGTTAGAAATTTATCAACTAGTTGGAAAAAAAGAAATATGAAATGGGATCATTTATTATTTATGCAACATTATGGTGATAAATGGGCAACATATCCTGTAGCTGCTGCAATGTTAAGAACATTTATGTTTGATGGAAAAAATATAGTTTCTATTAGAGATTTTGTTAAAAAACAAAATGATTATGATAATTTTTATAAGCTTCCTGAAGGTGAAAGAAAAAGAGTACAGAAAAAGATTGATAAAGAAATAGAAGAATTACAAAATACAAAATCTTTAAAAGCTGTTGGAAAAGTTGAAAATGGTAAATTTTCAATTCCTGGATTAGAACAAGGTAGTGATGCTGCAATTAATTTTAGAGCAGTGGTTCAAAAAACTCTTAAAGGTGTTATAGGTAATGCCACAAGAGATGATATGACTACATTAAGAATGGGATTAATTGGTCAAGTGTTAATGCAATTTAGGTCATGGATGCCTCAAATGATGGCAGAAAGATTTGGTGATATGACTTATGATGTTGATTTAGAAACTTGGCAATATGGTAAAGCAAGATTATTTGTACAACACTTAGTTGATGGAAGAATATTACCATTAGTTAAAGAAATGATATTTGGTTTTGGTAACAATACTATTGAAAAAGCTAAAGAAAAATATAAAGAATTTGTTGTTCAATTACTTGCTGAAGGAAAAATTACAAGTGAGAAAGAATTTATGACAGAAGCTGAATTTGTAGATATGTATATGGGAAATGTAAGATCTATGATGAGAGAAATTTTATTATTAGCTAGTTTTATGTTTTTACTATTTTTAGGTGCAGGAGATGATGATGATGATGATGAAGATGTTTCAGGATTTAAAAAGTATGCTATAAAAGCATTACAAAAATATCAAAATGAATTTTCATTTTATTATTCACCAACAGAATTTACAAAAATGCTTAAAAATCCAGTACCTTTAATTGGAGTTTTAGAAGATTTTGAAAGATTTTTAACCCAAGGTATAGGTCAAGTTTATAATTTTGGAATTGGAGATGAAGAAGGAATGGAAAAAAATAAACCTGCTAAATATTTATTTAAACTTTTACCAATTACAAAAGAAGGATTAAATTTTTATGCTTTATATGATGATGAATTTAGAAAAGAATGGGCAATAAGATAGAAAAAAGGAGTGTGTTACACACTCCTTTTTTCATATATTGAAATTTCTAAAATTAAAATTAATATTCCAATTGATATTTGATGACATACTTTGACATCTTTATCAACCATCATATTCATTTTTTGATAATTTATTCCTATTAATGTAAACGTGCTAGGTAACACGTGTATTCCTAAATCCATATTTTTTATTTATTTATTAAAATTTTTGTGCATAAGTGATTCTTGTACACCAGTTTGATTCATATATTTAGATCCTGACTTTTCATCATAACTCTCTAATATATCTCCTTCTACTCTCTCAAACTTAATTTGACATATCTTCATATTAGGATAGACAATAATAGGTCTTGTAGCTCTTAATTCAAGCACAAGGCTGCCTTCAAATCCTGTATCAATAAATCCAGCTGGACCAATAACAATATCCAATCCTAGCCTTCCTAGAGATGATTTAGCTTGTACTTGAGCACATATATTCTTTTTACATCCTATACGTTCATTACAAGCATATAAATACACTTCATTAGGAACTAATACAAATCCTTCATCTGGAATAATAAATTCTATAACATCCTGTTTTTCTCTAGGATCTAATGGTTTTTCATATCTATATTCAAAACTTGCGGATGCAGTTTGAACACTAGATTCTTTTATATAACTAGGTAGTTCATTATAACTATTAACATTAATATATTTTTTAGGATATATTTTCATTAATGGAGCTAATGTGAGATCTACACTATTGGGATTTAAATGTTCCCGTTTAAATTCACTTATAATAATGTTTCCTGCTTCCATTTCTTGCAGGATTGTTTTATCTGATAATATCATATTTTATTTTTTTATTCTTCTATTAATTGTAATTGTGATTCTTCTATAAGACTCTTAATATTAAGGTCATTTAATTCTGTGCAGTTTTTAATAAGTTCTATAAGCTTTTCTAAATCATCCACACTGATTCCAAATCTAGACAATTTAAATGATTCATATGGAGCACAATCTTCTCCTAATGGTTTTTCATATAAACTGCATCCTTGAATTCCTTGATTAACATGATAGTATATATGAGTTATATGATAAGATTCTTCCACTTTAACCCAACTACTAGTTGGAATTTCAGCAGGTTTATTTTTATCATCAATGCATGTACATTTAACCATTGTCTTTAGTTATTTTAAAAGTTGCGTTATGGAATATCCTTATTTGATCAGTTGTGTAGTGTCTTACTGTCCCTCCATCACAATGTACTACACACCATACATCATTCTCAAGCATACCTGAGTTTGTGACATATAGTGCATAGCCATCTTTATTACCTTCAACCACTACAGGTATTGGATTATTAAATTCTAACATTGTTCCATTTCTAAAAATTCAATTAAATATTTTGCATAAGAAGTAATAAGTTCACTATCTCTGTATACAAAATAATCTTTGTTTTCTTCTATTGCTTTTTTATATGCTTTTTTAAGAGCAGGTAGGTCTTTAATTGTTACTGTGGCTTGTGGCATATTAATTATTTAATTTAATATGAAAAAGCATTTGTCTAACTTCTTTTTCAAGGTCATCAATATCACCAGAATTATCAAGAGTGTAATCAAATGTATGATATTCTAATGCATATTCAGAAATATGTTGTTCTATAGATTTATCAACTAAAGGACGTACAACTTTTATACAAAGCCCACCTTTTTTCTTAATGGCATCATATTCATTAGGAAATCTTAAATCACTAATAATCCAATTAGGATTAGTGTATTCTTCATCTTTATCTTTTGTTTTTTTATAATCACATAGTAAAGCATTCACCCACACATCAGGATGTAATCCATTTCTCATAGCTTCAGTTCCTAGCTTCTGTAACATATCTCTTACAGTCATTTTACTTTCAATATATTCACTGGTAGCTTTACCATTTTCAATAAGAGTGTGATCTGTTTTTTTAATAATATTCCATTCATTTCCCAAATATGTTTTCTTAAAGTCTTGATTCTCAAACATTTCCGAAGGAATTCCTGTAAGGATAGTTGCTATTTGTTTAAGCTTTAATGCAAACTTTTTAATTTTCCAATCACGTTCTGCATCAATTTTTTTTATAATGTTGGCTACAGTATCTTTTCCTCCACAAGATTTAGATTTTCCTCTTGCACATTGTCCAATACTTTCAATATTGATATTTAAATATTCTCCTGCTTCTTTAGCTGTATTCCATTTTTTTAACATAATTGTTTTATTTTTATTAAATTGATAAACATTTTTATCAGGTTTGAATTTTCTACCTTTTAATCCTTTATTCCAACCTATATGTCCATTACTAAATTGTGTTTTTTTAGTTGCTATACTTCTAATAATAGATGCACATTCTTTAGAACAACTTACTTTTTTAGCTGATAATGATGATTGAAATTCTTTATTACATATCAAACATTTTTTTATATTACCTTTTCCTTTATTCCAAGAAATATTTCCTTTTTTAAAAGATGTTTGATTACCTTTTTCTAAACCATCTCCTCCAAATGTATGGTTACAAAGATTAAAACCCCAAATTTTAAATTGAGAAATCCAATATTTTTCCCAAAATTTCCAGTCAGAATCTACTTCATCAATTATTTCAAAATTAGGTCTTAAATTTTGAATTTTTAATGAATTGATCCAGTTTCTTTTATGAGTTCCTTTATCTCTGGCAATATTACTATGGTTATGTTTTCTTTGTTTAGGGTTTACTGTTTTACCTATATACCTTACTTCATTAGTAATAGGATGAGATAATGTATAAATATATGTTTTCATAATACAAATATACATTATTTTTTTGTTATATACAAATTCCACTATTTATTTTACCATGTATTCCTATTATACTCATAATTCTTTATTTAATACTTTTTCTGTAAACTCCTC
>JAPLZO010000048.1 GCA_026394995.1 Candidatus Woesearchaeota archaeon
AAGGTTTTTTAAATGTACAAAATGTGACCATACATGGAGGAAATATTAAATGGCCTTCGAATCTTATCCATATAAAGAAAAGCAAATAAAAGATATTTCAGAATATGATATTAATGTAGCTGTTTCTGGAGTAATCGTAAACAAAAATAAAAATACATTTATTTTAGATGATGGTACATCACAAGCAACTATATACTCAGAAAATATGCCAGAATATAAATATGTACGTGTCTTTGGCCGAGTTATTCCATTTGAAAATGGCTTTGAAATACAAGCTCAAATAATACAAGATTTATCTTTAATAAATAAAGACCTATATGCTAGATATAAGAAATTCTTAAACCAAAAATAATAAAAGCTTATCTTTATTATAAAAGAACATGAAACTAACATTAGCTGAACCAAAAATATTAACAGATAGTATTTCTATAATATCTGAATTAGTCAATGAAGTCCATCTTAAATTTGATAAAGATAAAATTGAATTAATTGCAATGGATCCAGCTAATGTAGCCATGATTATTTTTAAGTTACTAAGTTCAGCTTTTACAGAGTATAAAATTGAAAAACCAGTAGAAATATCAATAAGTTTGGATTCATTTAAACAAATTCTAAAAAGGGCAAAACCTTCTGATGTAGTATCTTTAGAACTTGATAAAGATAAAAATAAATTAAAAATACAAATAAAAGGGGATTCTACAAGAACATTCAATTTAGCTTTAATAGATCTTGAAAAAAAAGAACAAAGAGTTCCAGATTTATCATTTCCAGTTAAAATAGAATCTTCAACAATTACATTTGATGAAGCTATAGAGGATATGGATATTGTTTCAGAATCAGTAGCTTTAATAGCTGAAAAAAATAAATTTACAATTGAATCTCAAGGTTCTTTACACAATGCAAAAGTTGAAATTTCTCCTGATGAAGAAACATCTATAAAAGTTGATTCTAAAGATGCAATTAAATCACGTTATTCTATAGATTATCTTAAAAAAATAATAAAAGCAAGTAAATTAACAAAAAAAGTTAATATTTATTTTAATAAAGATTATCCATTAAAATTAGAATATGCTATTAAGGATAAACTAAATTTTTCTGTAATACTAGCACCAAGAGTCAGTAACGACTAGAGAAAGTTTTTTAAACATATTAATGTTTCAATTATTCTATGAGGTGGTATTTTCTTAAAGAGAAAGCTGTTTTTATGATTTTTATTATAATTTGTAGTATTTTTACAATATACTTATTTGGAGATTTAGTAAAAGATGTAAATGCAACTCAACAAGCATGTTGTGAAAAAACAAAAGATGGAGCATCTTGTTTATACACAGATGAATCAAATTGTGCTTCTAATTATAATAAAGCATATACAACTTGTGATCAAACTCAATATTGTAAAAAAGTTTGTTGTATAGATCAAGAACAAGGTCGTTGTTATAAAAATACAGCTTTTGCATCATGTAGATCTAATTCAAATACAACCTCTAATCCAGATGCTTCTTGTGAAACAGTTTCACAATGTAACAAAGGCTGTTGTATTTTAGGAAATGAATGTTCTTTAACAACAAAACAAGAATGTGTCTACAAAGCAATTCCATATCCTTCTTTAAATAACACTAATTATTTTAATGAAGGAATATCAGATGAATTCCAATGCTTAAATGAATGCACTAAATCTGATGAGGGTTGTTGTATAAATTATGATGGAACATGTACTTACACAACAAAAGAACAATGTCCAACAGCAAATGAGCCAACTTCATCAAGTTTAGGATTTCTAAAAAATCAATTATGTTCTTCTTCTAATCTAGAATGTGGTTGTACACCACATCATCATAAAGCATGTGTTCCAGATCAGGAAGATGTTTATTGGTTTGATTCATGTGGTAATAAAGAAGAAGTAGCTGAAGATTGTAATTATGATCAAGATACTTATTGTGGTATTGTCAATAATGAAACAACATGTAAAAGTATTAATTGTTTAGATCCATTTAAAGATCCAAGAACTCCTTCTTCTATGTCAATAAATTCTAGAAAAAATGGTGAAACTTGGTGTATGTATGAATCAGGAACAGGAGATTATCTTGATAGACCAGGTTCTAGACATTATAGGGATATATGTGTTTTTGGTAATGAATTAGTAGAACCTTGTAGAGAATATAGAGAAGAAGTATGTGTTGAAGGCAGAACAAATACAACTTCAGGAGATTTTTCAGGTTCATCATGTCTTCATAATGAAATATATGATTCATTAATTAAAACAGAGATTTCTACAGTACAACAAGGTTTTAGATTCTGGGAAGAGGGTGAAGATATATGTTCAGCAGGTAATACAAAATGTACTGTTACTTTTAACTCTTGTAAGGGATGTGTTGGAAATTGTCAATGTTTAAAACAACAATTTATTGATGATACAGCCAAATGGTGTAAAGCTCAAGGTGATTGTGGAGCTAATTATAATATTTTAGGTGTTAAATCTAGTACTGGTTTTATTCATAAACAGAATGGAGTAGCTACAGGAAGACAACCAAGTGAAAGTGCATGGCAAGATTGGGCTAAATATGGAATTTATGGTGGAATGCAAAATTTATCTGAAATGTTTTCAGAAGCTTTAGAAGAAGCAAATTATGAATATAAACCAAGTGGATTTGAAAGTTTTGCACAAACTTATGCATTGCCACTAGCAGCAGCTACTATAGCAGTTGGTGTTATGGCTGGAGCATTTACAGCAGGTACTCTCTATGGAGCAACATTACCTCTTTTAGGATTTGTAGGACTTCCTGTTATTGGTTGGATTCTTGCTGTAGTTGCGATTATATTTATATTAATATCATTATTTAAGAAAAAATGTAAAATTAAATATTTAACTGTAACAACAGAATGTCATCCATGGCAAGCTCCTATTGGTAGTGCTGATTGTAACAAATGTGTAGATAAAAATAAATTAGAAAAATTAGGTTTTAATACATGTACAGAATATTTATGTAAATCTCTAGGAAGTTCATGTGAAATTGTCAATGAAGGAACAACCGCGGTTGATTGTGTTGATGTATCTCCGAACGATGTAAACGCGCCTATTATAACTCCATGGCGAGAAGCCTTAACACAAGGTTATTCATTAAATGAAAAAACAAATGGTTATTCTATAACACAAGATATTGCTCCTTATACAGCAATAACATTTGGTATTAAAACAGATGAACTAGCTCAATGTAAACTAAATGATAATCACACATTAAATTATAATGCTATGTTACCAAATTATTTTACAGATCCATTATACAAAAAATATCATAATATAACTCTATTATTACCAGATGGACAATCCTATAATTATTATGTAAGATGTCAAGATAGAAAAGGTAATTACAATCTAGCAGAATATACAATATCTTTCCAAACAATAAAAGGTCCAGATATTACTCCTCCAATTATACAAGGAACAAGTATAGCAAATAATGCATTTATTGCTAATAATATAAAAGAAACACCATTGCTGATTTATACAAATGAACCATCTGATTGTAGATGGGATCAACAAGATAAAACTTATGAACAAATGTATAATCTATCTATTTGTGAGTATGATTACAATAGTAATGCTTTATACAGTGGTTCATATGAATGTTTAACAGCTTTAACTAATATTAAACCCAATCAAGATAATAATTATTACTTTAGATGTAAAGATTTAGTAAATAATACAAACCAACAAAGTTATGTTTTAACATTAAAAGGAACATCACCATTAAATTTAGAAGTTCAAACTCAACCAACTCCTAATGGTTTAGGTGAAATTTATACAAACAATATAACATTATATGCTGTTACAACTAATGGAGCTGAAAATGGAAAAGCAACATGTTCATTTTCATTACCCGATGCCCCTGGGTCCATAGAATTTGTTAACACAAATTCAAATATTCACACACAACCATTAGTTTTAGAAAAAAATAATTATTTATTTGATATTAGATGTTATGATAGTGCTGGTAACAATGCATCTCAAATTTTAAATTTCCAAATAACAGCAGACTTAAAATCATCAATCTTAAGATATGTTTATTCAGATGCAACTAATTTATATATAATATTAGATGAAGAATCAACTTGTCAATATTCATTAAGTTCATTTACTTATGGTTCAGGAACTGATATGTCAGGAACTAACACAAAAGAACATAGTTTACCAATCTTAGGCAAAAAATATTATGTAAATTGCAAAGATATTTACAATAATGCAATGCCAGAAATAATAGTATACGTACCATAATATTTATAAGTATTCAAACAATAAAAATTAAAAAGAGGTCATAAAAATGAAAAAAAGAGGTCAAGTAACCCTATTTATAATTTTAGGAATTCTAATTGTAGCAGCTGTTGTTTTGGTTTTATATTTACGTGGTCAGTTATTCTTCGGTCCTGTAACTCCAGATAATCTAAACATAAAAATGATTCCTATAAAAGAACATATAATTAAATGTATGCAAGAAGTTTCTCCTCAATATATAGAACAAATAGGTTTACAAGGCGGTTATTTAGCTACCCCCACAGATACTTATAGAATGTGGGATAATGAAACAGTAAGTTATCTTTGTTATAATATCAAAAAACATCCGATATGTTATAACAGAATGTTAACTAAAGCTCACATGGAACAAGAATTAGAAAATTCCCTAGAACTTGGATTAGCACAATGTATTGATATATCTAAATTTGAAGGTAAAGGTTATGATATTGTTTATGGAAAAAGAAAATCTACAGTAGAAATTGGAAATGATAAAGTTATTGTAACAGTAAAAATGCCTATTACAATTAAAAAAGATGATGTTTCTATAACAGAAGATGAATTCACAGCAAATTTCAATTATCCTTTAGGAAGATTATACAATGTAGCTCAAGATATAGTTGATGTTGAAACTCAATATGGTGAATTTGATCAATTAACTTATATGTTAATGAAAAAAGGTCAATATATCATAAATAAACAAAGACCATATCCAGACAAATTATACATATTAAAAACAAAAGATAATCCTTATATCTTCCAATTTTTCATAGAAGGCGAATCTACTTGAAATGAAACTAAAAGCAATATTTGAGATACTAATAATAATATGTGCAACTTTTACAGTTTATTTAGCTCAGCCAGTAAATGCAGCCACAGCTACAGATCAAAAAGCATGTTGTGAAAAAACAAATTCTAATCAATATTGTCAATATACAACAGTAGATCAGTGTAACCCTCAATCTAATATTGCTTATACTTCTTGTGAACAGACATCTTATTGTAAATTAGGATGTTGTTTTAATAGTGATGAAGGTCGGTGTTATAAAAATACACCTCGTGCTTTATGTAATTATGAAAAATCTAGTACATGGCGTGAAGATGCAAATTGTGACTTAGCTCAATGCTCTAAAGGTTGTTGTGTTTTAAGTAATGAATGTTCATTTGTAACACAAACTCAATGTAAAAAAACAGCAACTCAATATGGTGTTAACATGACATTTAAACAAGAAATTCAAACAGAAAAAGAATGCGTTGATCAATGTCGCTCAGAAGAAAAAGGTTGTTGTGTACATTCTGATAATACCTGTAATTTTGGAACTCGTGCTTCTTGTACAGAAACATCTGATAATAATACTAAAGTTGGTTTTCATAAAGAAATGTTATGTTCTAATGATGCTTTGCCATGTGAATGTGCAAAACAAACTTACACTGGTTGTTTGCCTGATAAAGATGAAGTTTATTGGTTTGATTCATGTGGTAATCCTGAAAATATTTATGATTCTGATAAAATAAAATCCTACAATAGTGGTTATATATTACCTAAAGAGCAATCTTGTAATTTAAAAGGCTCTAATGATCCAAATTGTGGTAACTGTGATTATTCAACAAATACATTATGTGGTAATGCCCCAAAAAATGTAAAAATGTCTTCTGGAGATTTTTCTTGTAATGATTTATCCTGTAAAGATATTTACAAAAATGATTTTAGTCCAAATTCTGGTAGTACTAAAACTAATGGTGAATCATGGTGTGTTTATGATGGTCCTGTTGGATTTGCACAAGATTTAGTTGGTTCACGTCAATATAGACATATATGTATTAATGGTCAAGAATTAACCGAGCCCTGTAAGGATTTTAGAGAAGAAATTTGTGTACAAGGTGTTCTTGGTCAAGTACCTTATGATTTACAACAAACATTTTACATTAAAGGCAATTTTATAGAAGCAGCTTGTAGAATTAATAGATATCAAGATTGTAATTATTGTACAACTCAAAATTGTTGTGAAAGAATTTCTAATAGAGATTGTTTTTGGTTAACAGCAGGTATCATAAATGTTGGTAATGGAACTTGTGTTCCTCATGTTCCTCCAGGTTTAAAATTCTGGGGGGATTTAAACATACAACCTATATCAAGTTCTTCAAGAACAACAGGAAGTGTTGTTGATGTAACAGGTTATGCAACAACTACAAATACAGATACTAAATCATATACTCCTGATGCAGATGCAGTTACTCAATGTGAAAAAGCTAATCAAGAATGTGAAGTTAAATATGAAAGACCAGGTATTGGATTATTTTCTGGTGGAAGAAAATGGAAATGTATTCAAAATTGTCAATGCTTAGAAGACCCATGGGTTACAGCAGCTCACACACTTTGTAAAGCTCA
This sequence comes from Candidatus Woesearchaeota archaeon, assembly GCA_026394995.1. Taxonomy (GTDB): domain Archaea; phylum Nanobdellota; class Nanobdellia; order SCGC-AAA011-G17; family JAPLZO01; genus JAPLZO01. The sequence goes on from JAPLZO010000048.1 coordinate 6,678, forward strand.
AGGTGATTGTGGAGCTAAATTTAATATTGTAGGTAAATTTACAAAAGAAGGTTTTGTAGAAGATGCACCTGGAACTCCAAAATATGATGATTGGAATACTTTAGTTGTAAATAGTAAAGATACAAAATCTAAATCATCAATACCATCATTTTTATCTGCAATGATGCCAACATTAATTGTTGCAGTATTTTCAGGAATGATGTCAAATAAAGGTTTTGTAGAAGGTGCAACAGTTGGTTTGAAAGGTCTTGGTGCTATATTCGAGTCTTTTAAAAGTTTATTTTCTTGGGGCACTGGTGGTTTCGGAGCAGGTGGTGCAAGTTCATTATTAACACCTTGGAAAGATATTAGTGCAAATTTATTTGGTTCAAAAGTAATACCCACTGGTCAATCATTAGCAGGTGTAAATATACCAGCAGGTTCTACTATTAGAATGTCTGAAGAAGCTTTTTTTGATAGTGCAAATATTCTAGAAGGAAAATATACAGACGCTAACTTTTTAGAAGCAGATATAGTAAAGTTTAAATCAGCAGAACCTTTACAAGGATTTGGTGATATGCAAGCTGGTGCAGAGATAGCAGCTCAACCAACAGCTCTTGGGAATGTTTTAGGTGTTGTTAACACATTAATGTGGATTTATACAATAGTACAAATATTAGATATTTTATTAAAAAGTGAAAAAACAGAAAAATATACTATTAAATGTGAACCATGGGTAGCTCCACCCGGTGGTGCTGATTGTGAAAAATGTAATGAAGCAGGTAAAGTATGTTCTGAATATAGATGTAAATCTTTAGGTCAATTATGTTCTATAATAAATGCAGGAACTAGTAATGAATTATGTGTTAACATTCATCCAAATGATGTTAATCCTCCAATAATTTTAGCATGGAAAGATGCTTTAATGAAAAATTACACATTAACAGAACAACAATATCAAGGTTATAAATTAAATGAAAAAGTTAAACCATTTACACCAGTAACTCTTGGTATTAAAACCAATGAACCATCACAATGTAAATTTAGTTTACAACATTCTAAAAAATATAGTGAAATAACAAATTATTTTGATTCAACAATTTATCAATATAATCATTCAATGACATTTTCCTTGCCATCTGAAGTTACAACTGAAGAAGCTCTAAAATTAACAAATGGTGGAAAATATCAAATTTTTGTAAGATGTCAAGATGCTTCTAAATTGGAAAATAAATTTACTTGTGTAGATTCAGGATTTGCAGTATCTAATATTTACTATGGACTATATGAATGTTCAACAACTTTAACAGGATTAATGAATAAAGATAATGACTTTTTCTTTAGATGTAAAGATCGTTCTAATAATGTAAATTCAAATTCATATAAGTTTACATTAAAAGGAACTATTCCATTAGAAATTTCTTCTATAGGACCTTCAGGTGATTTAAAAGAATCTAATGTAACTTTAAAAGTTATAACAGCTCGTGGAGCTGAAAATGGAAAAGCAACATGCGGTTATAGTTTACAAGATATTTCTTTTGATAATATGGTACAATTTTTAACAACAAATGCTAATTATCATGAACAACCATTTAATCTTTTACAAGAGGGTTCTTACACATATTATGTTAAATGCTTTGATATAGCAGGTAATATTGCTTCATCTAGTACAACATTTAAAGTTTTAATTGATAGATCTGGTCCTGCATTAAGTCAACTTTACACTCAAGGTAATATTTTGCATATTACTTTAGATGAATTATCAACATGTAAATATAGTATTACAGGGATGTTTAATTATGATACACAAGGAACTCCAATGACAAATGAAAAAAGTTTAGATCATGAGGCAACTCTTGATAGCAAAGTTTTCTATGTTACATGTGTAGATGATTTTAATAATAAAAATTCATTCATAATCTACCCATAAATATTTAAACTAAAAAATTATTTTTTCTTTTATGAAAAAAGGTGAACTTTTATCTCAACCATTTACCTATATTTTTGCTTTAGTATTAATGGGTATACTATTTTTCTTTGGATATAGAGCAATAGCAGGTTTTCAAGAAAAAGCTCAGCTAATTGAATTAACTACTTTTGTTAATGATTTAAAATATAACATTAAAACTTATTATAATTTTGATACAGGAAGTTCAAAACAATTGAATTTAAACATTCCAAAAAAAATACAAAGAATTTGCTTTACAAATTTAAATGAGAATACAGCGACAACAGATCCATGTTTAAAACTATTAGTAAGTAAAAATAATAACTTATACATTTGCCCAGTAGAATCTTTCTCAATAAACACTTTTAAAATTGATTATTTAATGGTTAGTAAATCACCATTATGCTTTGATGTTAATGGTAAATTTAATGCAAAAATAACAAAAATTATATCTAACAAAAAACCTTACATAGAATTAACAAAATGAAAAAAGGAATTTCAGATATACCATTCAAATGGATTTTTAGTGCATTTGTTGGAGTTATTATCATAGCATTTTTTGTAAGATTTGCTTATCAGCATGTTGATACATCAAATAAATTAAACACAAGACAAATGATTTTTAGTTTAGATGATCAACTTAATGCTTTAAGTACATCGCAACAATCAAATAAATATATTGATATTAAACAAGAATTAACTTTGGATTGTGATAATCTAAATTCTCTAGATTTTACAAAATCGACGGAAAAAATAATTTTTGCTCCGCCTTTATTAAAAAATGAAAAAATAGAAGCGTGGACTTTATCTTGGGAATTTCCATTTAAAATAGCTAATTTATATTATTTATCAAACAAAAACATTCGCTATCTATTAATTTATGATAGTAATTCATTCAATTATGTTAAAAATTTACAAATCCCAAAAATATTTAATTATCAGCTTATGGATATAAAAAATTTAGATCAAAACACAATACAAAGAAGTTCTTCTACATTACAACAAGTCAATTTAATCTTTTTTACTCAACCTAAAACTATCAAATTAAAAGGACCTAATGTTAACACAGTTGTAGTTGATTTTAAAAATAAAGATATTACAATTAAAAATAAACATTATATTTATCTAAATGAACCTCTACTTTATGGTGCTATTTTTGCTCCTGAAAGTTATGATTGTTTATATAAAAAATCATTAGATCAGCTAGGTCTTATATCTAATATTTATTCACAAAAATCATATTATTTGTTAATGAAGATTAATGAACCATTATGTAGATC
>JAPLZO010000062.1 GCA_026394995.1 Candidatus Woesearchaeota archaeon
AAAATAAAAATATAAAATTTGTTATTATTACTGGTGGTGGTAGAGTAGCTAGAGAATATATTAATGGTTTAAAAAAAGAAGGTTTAAATCAAAAAATGCAATCTTTGATAGGAATAGCTGTTACAAGATTAAATGCTAGATTTATGAGTAATTTTTTTAAAAATCATGCTTCTAGTACTATACCAAATTCTTTAAAAGAGATTAGAAATTTATTATCAAAAAATAATATTGTTTTTGCTGGTGGTTTAAGATATCAAGAAGATAATACAAGTGATGGAACTGCTACTCAGATTACTAGTTATTTAAAATGTGAATTTGTGAATATGACAAATGTTAAAGGTCTTTATAATAAAGATCCTGAAAAACATAGAGATGCTAAATTTATAAAAGAAATAAGTTTTGATGATTTTTATAAAATGATTAGCAAAATAAAGTATGAAGCAGGACAACATTTTGTTCTTGATCAGCATGCTGCTAAGATAATCAAGGAAAATAAAATTAAAACTACTATATTAGGTAAAGATTTAAAGAATTTTGAAAATTATTTAAAAAATAAAGAATTTGTTGGGACTATAATATCATAAAAGATTTCTTAAACCATCCTCTCTTATTAATTTTTCTTCTATTAATAATTGTTTATTAATTAATTCTTCTTTTTTTTGAATGTTATCATCTTTTGGTATTTGGTTTAATTTATTTCTAAAAGGTTTATAAAATGAAAAACTATAATCACTAAATAGTACTTTTTCTATAGTTTCTCCTATTTTTTTATAAATCTCATTTCTACTACCTTTTAATAATAGAAGTCTTGTTAGAACATAGATATTGCCTCTAGGTAATTTCATATCTTCAGAGAATTTTTCTTTGAGCATCTCTATATTTTGCTCTAAATTTTGAGATAAATGTTCACCACCAAACATTTTGGAATCATTTGTTATTTTTTCTAATATTTCAGATGCTTTAATCATTTCTTTAGCATGTATATCACGATTTTGTGGATATAAATATTGATCATTAAATTCTTTTTTTATTTGTCCACTTGCTAAAATAAGAGCTTGAGCTATTAGTTTATACCTTGTATTTTCATAGCTATCAGTAACTATTCTCTTTAACTCATTTATACGCTCAATTATTGTTTGGGGTAGAGTATATTTTTGTTGCATTTTTAGTAGGTATTATTATTCATTTATATACTTTAAGAACAATACTTCTGTTAATTACTGGGAAGTTTAGAATATTGAATAGATTTATAAATATTTTTGTAATATATTATATATATGATAATATGTATTACTGGTTCTGTTAGTACAGGAAAAACAACATTAGCCAAAAGAATTGCTAGTAAAATAAAAGGAAAATATATAGATGTTAATAAGATAATAACCAAATATAAATTAAGTGAAGGTTATGATAAAAAAAGAAAAAGTAAAATTGTTGATATTAAAAAACTAAATAAAGTTTTAATTGATCTAATAAAAAAAAGTAAGAATTTAGTTATTGATTCTCATTTAAGTCATTATCTACCTAAAAAATATGTTGATTTATGCATTGTTACAAAATGTAATTTGAAAATTTTAAAAAAAAGGCTTGAAAAAAGAGGCTATGATAAAGATAAAATAAGAGAGAATTTAGATGCTGAGATATTTGATGTTTGTTTAAATGAAGCTAAAGAAAAAGGACATAAAATCAAGATTATTAATACTACAAAGTTTAAACAAAGTCTTAAATATATATAATTCTTTGTAATTATCTAATAAAACTGATGGAAGTATTTATTGGTTGATCTTCGGATTTTCCAATTAACTTCGGACATCAGTTTTTATTTCTAACAAAAGGCTTAAAAAGTTTGAATTTATTATATAATCTATGATGGATATTATATGTTTTGAAGGTGATAAATTTGATTTGGGTTTTTCTGAAATTTTGAATTGTAAAAATCTTAAAATTGAACAAGGAGATAAAGATACTAGAAAATTAATTGAAAATAAAAAAATTGATATCTTACTAAATTCCGAAAAAGGATTTAAAGGAGATAGTTTACATTATAGAAATTCTGGTTTAGATCAAATAGTTTGTAAATTAGCTGCTAAAAATAAAATAGCAATTGGTTTTAGTTTTTCTGAGTTTTTGAGTTCTAATAATAGATCTGAGTTAATTGGTAGAATTAGGCAAAATGTTAAACTATGTAGAAAATACAAAGTTAAAATGGTTGTTGCTTCTTTTGCAAAAAATAAGTATGAAATGAGAGATGCTAAAGACTTATTAGCTTTTTGTAGATTTATAGGAATGACTGGAAAAGAAGCTAATGATGCCTTGAATTTTAAGAAAAAAGAGGAAGATATTAAATTAATATGAAAAAAGAGGGTTTAGTTATTATAATAGCTATTACAATAATAGTATTTAGTGCTTTTATTACTAATTTTAAAATAACTGGTTATTCCATTTTAGATAATGAAAGTGATAAAATTGATAAGAATGTTTTTCAATTTTTAGATAATGAAAGTGAAGCAAGAGTAATAGTTGTTTTAAATGAACCTAGTGAAAATAAAATAAGTGGTTTTGTAACTTTAGAGAATGATATTGATAATTATGAGTACAATATTGTAAATGCTGTTGTTACTAATGTTACTCTGCAAGATTTAAAAGAGCTACAAGATAATCCAAATGTAAAATATGTTTATTTAGATCATAGATTTAGAGCATTTTTACAAGATTCTGTAAATATAATTAATGCTTCTAAAGTTTATAATTTACAAATAAATAATACAAATATAACTGGATTGAATCAAGTTGTTTGTGTTTTAGATACTGGTATAAATTATAATCATCTTGATTTGATAGATAAGGTGTTAGATGGTTATGATTTTGTTAATAATGACAATGATAGTTTAGATGATAATGGTCATGGAACTCATGTTGCTGGAATAATAGCTGCTAATGGAAAAATAAAAGGTGTTGCACCTGATGTTAATTTAATTAGCATGAAAGTTTTGGATTCTAGCGGTGGGGGATATGAAAGTGATATTATAAAAGGTTTAGAATGGTGTTATAATAATAAAGATATTTATAACATAAGTGTTATTAGTATGAGTTTAGGTTCTAGTTTTTTATATAGTAATTATTGTGATGAGGATTTTTTGGCTTTAACACAAGCTATAGACAAAATTACTAAAGATGGAATATTTGTTTTGGCTGCTACTGGTAATAATGGAAATAAAACTGCTATTGCTGCTCCTGCTTGTATTGGAAATGTTACTTCTGTTGGAGCTACAAGTAAAAGTGATGTATTCTCTAGTTTTAGTAATAGAAATTCTGTTACTGATTTATTAGCACCTGGTTCTAGTATAAATTCAACTTATGGAAGTGGTTATGCTGTTTTCTCTGGGACTAGTATGGCAACACCGCATGTTGCAGGAGCTATAGTTTTGTTAAAGCAATATAATAATAGCTTAACAAAGACAGAAATTGAGGATTTATTAAAAGAAACAGGTTATAAAATAAATGAAAATAATATAAGTTATTCTAGGGTTGATGTTTATTCTGCTATTTTAAAATTGGAAAGTAAAGATATTTTTATTGATATTTATAGTCCTAAGAATAAGACTTATGTTAATAAAACAATAGAGTTAAATTATAGTAGTAATGGAGAATACTGTTGGTATAGTTTAAATAAAACTAATATAACTTTAGAAAATTGTAGTAATACAATATTAAATTTAGATGAAGGTTCTTATCTATTAAGATTGTATAGTAACGATAGTTTAAATAATAAAAATTCAAGCTTTGTGAGTTTTGATGTTAATTATTCTTTAATTATAAAACCTGAGATTAATTTAAGTAGTCCTGAGAATAATTCAATTTTAGATAGTAATGATGTTACATTTAAGTATGTAGTTAATGATGATTATAATATTAGTAATTGTAGTTTGATTATTAATGATAATATAGATAAAAGTAGTGATGTTATAATTAAAGAAACAGAACAGAATTTTAGTAGTAATTTAGTTAATGGTAATTATAGTTGGTATATAAGTTGTGTTGATGAATTTAATAATGTAAATAGCTCTAATGTTTATAATTTAATTGTTAATTATACTGCACCTATTGTTACATCAAGTCCTAGTGGTTCTGGTGGAGGAGGAGGTGGATCAAGTGGAGGAAAACATGTAACACCTAGTATAGTTGAGGAACCTAAAGTATCTGAAATTAAAGAAAATGTTCCTGTACAAGAAAATAATATTAAAGAGCAATCAACTGTTCAAAAACAAGAGAATAATGAAACTAAATTTTTTGCTCAAGAAGTAAAACAAGAGAATATTGGTATCAATAATAAATATAAATTTCTTATAATAAGTGTGCTTATTATATTAGTTTTGCTTGTTATTAGTTTAAGATTTATAAGAGTTTTTAGAAAAGATTTGAAGAAACTAAAGAAAAGAGCCTAAAAAGCATAAAATTTATAAAGACTAATTTATTAAAAGTTTTAAGAGAGAGAAAGGGAGAAATGTATCTTTTTTCTCATTATATAGGTGATTAAAAATCAAAAGACTGTTGCCTAGTTTGAAAGAGAAAAGGCGATATATTGTTTATGAAGTAATCTCAGATAAAAATATAAATTTCAATTTCAATGATGTTTATAGAGAAATTAAAAGTAAGATATTATCTTTTTTAGGGGAAGACAGTTATTCAAAAGCAAGCGTAATAGTGTTAAATGAGTGGAAAAACAACAAAGGTATTATAAAAGTAAATAATAAATATACAGATATGATAAGAACAAGCTTAATGTTAATCAAAAAAATTAGTAGCGTTGATGTTGTAATTAGAACAAAAGGTGTAAGTGGATTATTAAATAAAGCCAAACTAAAATATTTTTAAATCAAAGAGGAGGATGTTTAAAAATGGTTGATCAATCAAGTGATGTTTCACATCAAGCAATGGGGTATGATAGAACAAGTATTATGTTTAGTCCAGATGGAAGGCTATTACAGGTTGAATATGCTAAAAAAACAGTAAAACAAGGTACTACTGCTGTAGGAATTGTTTGTAAAGATGGAGTTTTATTGGTTGCTGATAAAAGAGTTGTAGACAAATTAATTGTTTCTAAATCTATTGAAAAGGTATTTCAGGTAGATGAACACATAGGAGCTACTGCTTCTGGAATATTAAGTGATGGTCGTGTTTTAATAGAAAAAGCTCAGGTAATTGCACAACAACATAGAGTTACATATGATGAACCTATTGAACCAGAAACATTGGTTAAAGAAATATCAAATTTAAAACAACAATTTACACAATATGGTGGAGCAAGACCATTCGGTGTTTCATTATTATTTATTGGTGTAGATGATAAACCTTCTTTATTTGTTACTGATCCTACTGGAATTTTCTTTGAATATAAAGCAACAGCAATAGGGGAATTTGATACTGAAGTTAAAGACCTATTAGATAAACAATATAGAGATGGAATAAATGTACAAGATGGATTAAAATTAGGTGTTGGAGCCTTAAAAAAAGTACTAGGAAAAGACTTTAGTGTTGATAGATTAGATGGAGCTGTTATATATACTGATGAAAAACAATTCAAGAGACTAAAAAAGGAAGACTTTCTTAAAATAAAATGGTAGATGTAAACAAAGCAGTTATTGCTAGACTAAAGGAAGATGGTAAAATCTTTGAGATTTTAGTAGATGAAAATAAAGCATTAGAGTATAGAACTGGAAAAAGTGTAAGTTTAAGTGATATAATTGCTGTTGATGATATTTTTAAGGATGTTAAGAAAGGAGACAAAGCAAGTGAGCATGATTTGTTGAGTGTTTTCAAGACAAATGATGTATTTAAGATTAGTGATGAAATAATAAAAAAAGGAGATATTCAGCTAACTGCTCAACATACAGCTAAAGTAAGAGAAGAAAAGAGAAAAAGAATAATTGACTTAATAAGGAGAAATGCTATTGATGCTAAAACTGGATTACCACATCCACCACAAAGAATAGAAAGTGCAATGGAAGAAGCTAAAGTTCATATAGATGATCATAAAACAGCTGAAGAACAAGTTGAAGATGTATTAAAAAAAATAAGAGTAATAATACCAATTAAATTTGAAACTAAAGAAATAGAAGTTATTATACCTGCTAAATTTGCAGGACAGAGTTACCATATTTTAAAAAAATATAAAATGTTAAAAGATGAATGGTTAAGTAATGGTAATTTACAAGCTATAATTGAAATTCCTTCTGGAGTTCAAGATGATCTTTTTAATGATCTAAATAAGATTTGTCATGGTGAAGTCGAATCTAAAATATTAAAAGTGAAGTAGGTGTAGAAAATGGGAGAATTAATCGTTAAAGACAAAGAAATCGTTGTTCCTGGCCAAGAATTGGCTGTTGGTATGGATTATTTACCAACTGGTGGAGCATTTAGAGAAAATGATAAAATAATCTCTTGCCAATTAGGTTTAATAAATATTAGTGGAAGATTAATTAAAGTAATTCCATTAAAAGGTAAATATATCCCTAAGAAGAATGATATTGTTATAGGTAAAATAATGAATATGAGTTTTAGTAATTGGTTTATTGATATTGGGTGTCCAAGTGAAGCTGTGTTAAGTTTTGTTAATACTAATGAGTATATTGATAAAGGTGCTGATTTGGCACAATATTATTCATTTGGAGATGTAATAGCTGCTAAAATAAGCAAAGTTACAAGAAGCTCTGTTGATTTGAGTATGAAAGATGGACCTGGATTAAAAAAATTGGTTGGAGGAAAAATTGTAAATGTTGCTCCATCAAAAGTTCCTAGAATAATAGGAAAACAAGGTTCTATGATAACAATGATTAAAGAAATGCTAAACTGTAGAATGATGGTTGGTCAAAATGGTTTAGTTTGGATGCAAGGAATGCCTGAAAATGAATTAATTGCTACAAGAGCAATTAGAATGATTGAAGATAATGCTCATTTAGAAGGATTAACAGATAAAATAAAAGAGTTTATAGAAAATGAAAATAAGAAATTGGGTGTGAAAAATGTACAAGAAAAGATTTGATGATAGAAAATTTGATGAATTAAGGCCAATAAGCGCTAAGACTGGAGTAGTTAAAAGAGCAGATGGAAGTGCAATGTTTAGAATTGGAAATACAGTTGCATTAGCTGCTGTTTATGGACCAAGAGAATTATATCCTAAATTCTTACAAAGTCCTGAGAAAGGAATTTTAAGATGTAATTATAATATGATGAGTTTCTCTGGAGCTGGAGAGAGAGTAAGACCTGGACCTACAAGAAGATCAAAAGAAATATCATTAGTCATGGAAAAAGCATTATTGCCTGTTTTAGATTTAAGTGATTATCCTAATGCTGTTATAGATGTTTTTGTTGAATTATTACAAACTGATGCAGGAACTAGATGTGCTGGTATTACAGCTGCTGCAATGGCATTAGCTGATGCTGGTATTCCAATGAAAGATTTAGTGAGTTCTATTTCAGTTGGTTTAGTTGGAAATACTGTTGTTGTGGACTTAAATAAAGAAGAAGAAGATTATGAGGAAGGTTCTGTTGATATACCAATTGCTATGACTCCAAGAACTAATGAATTAACTTTATTACAATTAGATGGAATAATTAGCAAAGATAAGCTACTTGAGGCATTACAATTAGGTAAAAAAGCATGCCAAGAGATTTATAAAATACAACAAAAAGCACTAAAAGAAAGTTATAGTGTTGCAGGGGGTAAAAATGAATAAAGATTATATTGCTTCATTAATCACTAAAAATATGAGAGAAGATGGTAGAGATTTATTAGAATATAGAAAACCAATTAAAATAGAGTATGGTATTAGTGCTAAATCTGCTGAAGGAAGTGCAAGAGTTATTATTGGAGATACTGAAGTTGTTGCTGGTGTAAAATTAGATGTAGGTGAACCATTTCCAGATACACCTGATGATGGTGTTTTAATGGTTGGAGCTGAATTATTACCTTTATCAAATCCAGAGTTTGAGTCAGGACCTCCTGATATACAAGCTGTTGAATTAGCAAGAGTTATAGATAGAGGCATAAGAGAGAGTAATGCTATTGATACTAAAAAATTATGTATTAAACCAGGAGAAAAAGTTTGGTTAGTATTTTTGGATATATATCCAATAAATGATGCTGGAAATTTATTTGATGCAGGTGCTTTAGCTGCAATAGCTGCTTTAAAAGATGCTAAATTTCCGTTTTATGATAAAAAAGAAGAAAAAATTGATTATCATAAGAAAACTAAAGAACCATTACCTTTATTAGATGAACCTATTGAATGTACTGTGCTAAAAATTAAAAATGGATTTATTGTTGATCCTATCATAGAAGAAGAGAAAGCAATGGATGCTAGATTAACAGTTGCTATAACAAAAAATGGTAATATATGCGCTTTACAAAAAGGTGGTGAAGTTCCTGTTACAATTGAAGAAGTAGACAAAATGATAGATATTGCAACACAAAAAACAAAAGAATTAAGGAAGGTGTTACAATGAAATACACTAAATACGAAAAAGCTAGAATAATTGGAGCTAGAGCACTACAAATTGCAATGGGTGCACCGATATTAATAAAATTAGATAAAAATACTCTTGATAGAATAAACTTTGATCCTGTTGCTATAGCAGAAATTGAATATGCTAAAGATATTTTACCAATAACCATTAAAAGACCTTTACCTGGAAGGGTAGAATAAATTTTATTTAGTTCCTTTCTTTAATATTGGTTTCAAGATCATATAACAAGCAAAGAATACTACAGCTAACATAATTAATGTTACAATAAGTAAATTACCTAG